>DASTPO010000219.1:0-12361 GCA_035762225.1 Candidatus Angelobacter sp. | reverse complement strand
TGGTTCGCTTCATACGCTGACACGCAGTACGGACACATCGTCACCGTGGTCTTTCTCCAGGGTGGCCGCCCGACCTTCGGCCCCAAGGCCGCCGAAATCAGCGGCAAGTTCTACCGTGCTTTGTACGACCACAACTTCTTTGCCCAGCGCGCCACCACAGCCAGCGGCGCTCCGGCAGAAAAGCCGGCCGTGGGAGTGCAGCAGTAACGCTCGACGAGCAACTATCGGTTAAATAATCAGCGATCAACAAAAGAGGCGTCCGGAGGACGCCTCTTGATTTTTCGCGTTCTTAGGTAGCTGCGCGAGACTGATGTCGTTCCTTGCCTTGCTTTGCCGCTGGCGATTTTTTTGTGTCCGTGACAAACTGCTCCCGATCATGAAAACTACTTTCCAGCTCTCCTTTGCATTGATGGCACTTGCCGTCTCTGCTGCAACGCTTCCCGCACAGGAGAAAATTGCGGAGGGCCGCTACCAGCTTGGTCAACCAGGCTCGTCCCGTTCGGTTAAAACCCTTAGCCACTGGGTATTGACCAGCCAGCCTGGAGCGGGATACGTCTTACGGTCGGAGATATCCAATTCACAAGGGCAGATCCGAGTTATCCAGATTGAGGAATTGGATAGCCAGCTTGTGCCGGCGAGCATCGGCTATGAACTCTATACCAAAGAACGACAGACGCCTGATGCGAGCCTGACTTGCAAATTCTCCGGCACTTCGATCACCTGTGACGGTACATCAGAAAAGGGACGCGCCCGTGCCTCCCAGCCCTGTCCGCATCAGGAAGCCTTCATGCTCGTCGTGGAGGAGCTGTCACGGTTTGACTTTGGCTGGTTGGCGGCCGGCACACTGAATATGGCGCATCTCGACACCGGCAAAACCAAGGTACACACCATTCATGTGGGCGGCGGCGCCGCTCTGGAACTCACCGACGACATCAACGTTGCCACCTTGCAGGCGGCAATGACGCCAAACCAGAAATTCACGGCCGTTCGCCCGAAAGACTACACGGAATGGGAATTCACTGCCAACGATGGCGAAGAGGAAATTCTGGCGTTCGTGGGCAATGAGGTCGTGACCCTGGGCAGAGACGAAATTTCCGCCCGCCACTATTCCCTTAGCGGCGGCGATACGGTGATGGATTTCTGGGTTGCCGGTCCCGGGCTTCTGGTGAAAACGAGCGTCGGAAATCAAACCAACATTCTTTTGACTGACTACAGACAGTTCAAACCACTAATTTCGGGCATCAAGGTTGAGGAACCGCAGAGCGGTGCCACGGAAAAGCCAAAGTGAGATTTGGCATAGTCAATCCCATACATCTTTGCTCGGGTCTTCGCCGTCCTATGGTCGTGAGGGCCAACCATGAAGCAGCCAACCGATCAGGAAGAGCGCAACGAAGACAAGAAGAAGCCGGAGCAGGAGAACCCTTCCCACGGGATTGACCCCGAATCGAAGGAACCGGAAATGGAAGTGGAGCAGGGCCCGGGCGAGCGCCAGGAGGAGAACCAGAACCGCGAGAAAGACGATCCGCTGGCGGCTTGAGAATTGTGTCCACGCGCTCTAGTAATCGAGGAAATGGCCCAAAAGATTAGCTGCCGCGCCTTCGTGGCACGGCAGCATCATCTTGTCACCGCGCAGAGATACCAGAGGGAAGATCAGGCTTAGAATCCGGTGACGGCCAGCCAGCGCGATGGTGTAGTAGCGGTGGCGGGGGTCGCTACGAAAACGATGGGTGCAATGCACGGCGAAGCCAGTCTTACCAGGCCTTCAAAGTTCGCGTCGCCGGTGGTGGTGGCCGGAGCGGATCCGGGGACCAGATTCTCAAAAATCGGAGCGCCCGCAGCGTCCTTGCTCTGGCAGCTCAGAATGAAGGTGAAGTTTGCCACCGGGTTGGAGCCGGTGGAGACCAGCACCAGGCCGTGAACGTGGACTTCCAGTTCGCCGGTTGCGCTCAGCTCCGCATGTCCGCTGGCAATCTGCCACGGCGCGCCGCCACCGGCAATGCCGCGAATGGGATTGGCTGTTCCTGTGAACGGCGCCACCACGGTGGTCAGCCGGTTGAACTCAAAAAGGTTGTCGTCCTTGTCTTTGGCTGACGCAACCCCCAGATAGGCGAGGCAAACCAGAAGCACTAACATCTTTTTCATTTTATTTTTTCCTTTTCTTAGGTATGAGATGAAGTCGCCTCTAAGAGATTCTGCGCGCACTGCCGCAGACTCTTCTCAATTCCTGACTTATTTCTGAGTTGTTTCTTCTTGTTGCGTTTACGTCGCGAAGTAATCGGAGATGAGAAGACTCTCACGCTATTACCGTGGAAAATGAGGAGAGAGATGAGAGTTGGATCGGAGAGCTGAAAGCGTGGGAAACGTTTAGGATGTGAAGCGATGAGTGGGTTGCCGCAAGATTGATCGGGTGACCGGGTAATTTTCGCAAGCTCAAGCCCAGCGTGAAATTACCCGATCGCAAATGTCACGATTATCTACCGCAATTCTTCCATGATCTCGTCCAGCGCCTGGCGCGAAGGACGAACCAGCTCTTCCGGCATCCTGGCCAGCGGCTCGCTGGTCATATTCAGCTGCTCGATAAAGCTGGGTGCGGTCGGGTTCACGTAAAAGACGCCGGTCAGCATCTCGCCTTTCTCGTGCGACTCAGCCAGCATTTGCAGCGCGCCGACTTTATTCGTGGCGTCGTAATCACGGTCGAGTTTGCGCAGGCGGAGTTGGGAGCCGTCATGCATGCGCACGCTGGCCGTGGTACCCGGATCGTAGTCCACGTCAATGCTTTCAAAGCCGGGAACAAATCCGACTTCCTGCACCGGCTCGTCGTGGTCCTTGGAATATTTGTAGGACTTGGTTGAGCCTTCGTGGTCGTTGAAGGTAACGCAGGGCGAGATTACGTCAATCATTACCGTGCCCCGGTGCGCGATGGCCGCCTTCAGCAGGTTGAGCAGTTGCTTCTTGTCGCCGGAGAATGAGCGCGCCACAAACGTCGCGCCCAGCTGGATAGCCAGCGCGCAGGTGTCGATCGGCGGCAGATCATTGATCACGCCGGTCTTGAGTTTCGACCCCAGATCCGCGGTGGCGGAGAACTGGCCCTTGGTGAGCCCGTACACCCCGTTGTCTTCAATGAGGTAAATCACCGGCAGGTTGCGGCGCATGAGATGAACAAACTGCCCAATGCCGATGGAAGCCGTATCGCCGTCGCCGGAGACGCCAATCAGCATCAACTTCTGGTTGGCCAGGGCTACGCCGGTCGCCACGGACGGCATGCGGCCGTGAACGGAGTTGAAGCCATGGGCGCGATTCACAAAATATGCCGGCGTCTTGGACGAGCAGCCGATTCCGGACAGCTTGGCGATACTTTCCGGCTGGATGCCCATTTCATACATGGCGTCAACAATGCGCTCGGTGATGGCGTTGTGGCCGCAGCCCGCGCAGAGCGTGGTCTTGCCGCCGCGATAGTCAAGCACGGACAGCCCGATGTGGTTCGTTTTTGGAGCCGGCGTGGGAGTTGGTGTTGAAGGTGCGGACATTACTTGGCCTCCTGCGAGCGGGTTTCCTGAAGAACGATTGCGTCGGTGACGGATCGCGCGTCAATCGGCAGCCCGTTATAGTGCACCACGCTGCGCAACCGGGTTACCAGTTCGGCGGCGATATCGATCTTGATGAGCTGGAACATCTGCGCGTCGCGGTTCTGTTCCACCACGTAGACGTGATCATGGTTCCTGATGAAATCATGCACATCTGCATTGAACGGGTAAGCGCGCAGCCGCAGGTAATCCACGGCGATGCCGTGCTCCTTGCTGAGCTGGTCGCAGCTTTCCGTCAGGGCCCAGTGCGTGGTGCCGTAGGCGATGATGCCGATCTTCGATCCCCCGCTAACCTCCTTCACCGGCGCGGGAACAAATTGGCGTGCGGTATCAAACTTGCGCGCCAGGCGGTCCATGTTGTTCACGTAATCGTCCGGGCGCTCGCTGTATTGGGCTTTTTCATTGTGCCCGCTGCCGCGGGTGAAATACGCCGCCGCCGGATGGTTGGTGCCGGGCAGCGTGCGATAGGGGATGCCGTCGCCGTCAACGTCTTTATAGCGCGCGAATCCGCCCAGCCGCTTGAGATCTTCCGCGTCCAGCACTTTGCCCCGTGCAATCGGCTTCTCGGGATAGCTGAACGGATGCGCCATCCAGTTGTTCATCCCCAGATCAAGGTCAGACAGCACGAAGACCGGCGTCTGGAATTGTTCCGCCAGGTCAAAGGCGTCGCCGGCCATGCTGAAGCACTCTTCCACCGACGATGGCAACAGCAGAATGTGCTTGGTGTCGCCGTGAGAGAGAAAAGCGCAGCTCAACACGTCGCCCTGCATGGTGCGTGTCGGTAGTCCGGTGGATGGCCCAACGCGCTGGATATCAAAGAACACGCCGGGAAGCTCAGTGTAATAACCCAGCCCGATAAACTCCGCCATCAGCGAGATGCCAGGACCGGAAGTGGAGGTCATGGAGCGTGCTCCGGCCCAGCCCGCGCCCAGCACCATGCCCGCTGCGGCGAGTTCGTCCTCCGCCTGCACTACGGCAAAAGTCGCTTTGCCGTCTGGACCAATGCGGTATTCCTTCAGATAGTCGATCAGTGTTTCCACCAGCGAACTGGAGGGCGTAATGGGATACCACGTCACTACGGTGACGCCGGCAAACATGCAGCCCAGGGCCGCGGCGGCGTTACCGTCCACAATGATCTTCCCCTGATTTTCATTCATCCGTTCCACCCAGAACGGGTCCTGCTTGGTGAAGGTGGCGATGGCGTAGTCATAGCCGGCCCGGATGGCGGCGGTATTCAGCTCAGCCGCTTTCTTCTTCTTGCCAAACTGCTTCACCAGCGCCTTTTCAGATTCAGTGATGTCGATTCCCAACAGCGCGTCCACCACGCCCACGTAGAGCATGTTTTTTACCAGGCGGCGGAGCTTGGCTTCCGGGCAGACCGGCGCTACCAGCTTGTCAAACGGCACAGGATAAAACGTAATGTCGTCACGCAGGCTCTTCAGGTTCAACGGCTCGTCATAGACGCAGGCCGCTCCCGGTGTCAGCGACATCACATCTTCCTTCGCGGTCTCTGCATTCATCGCAACCACGAAATCAATTTCCTTTTTGCGGGCGATGTAGCCATGCTTGCTGGCGCGGATGGTGTACCAGGTAGGCAGGCCGGCAATGTTGGAAGGGAAGAGGTTCTTGCCGGAGACGGGCACGCCCATCTGGAAAATGCTGCGCAACAAAACCGTGTTGGCTGATTGCGATCCCGACCCGTTTACCGTAGCCACCTGGATGCTGAAATCATTGACCTTGCGGCCCTGTTGCGGCGTATGCGCCGAACGTTCTTGAACGCCTAAATCGATTGTTGTAGCCATGGATAGTTTCCTGCCCGGCCTTGCGGCCGCTTGCTTATTCTTGGTTGCCGACTCGCTCCAGAATGAGGGAACCATCCATTATAAAACAGTGATGAGTGTCACACCCGGCTCTCAGGAACGCTGAGCTGGGATGGGCTGGGTGAAATACCTTAAGGTGAAGTCGAACTGGAGCCAGCAACACGGGGACCGCGGTGTTGCAGAGTTCCCCAGCGAATTGGCCTGACCCTTATCTTATTTCTTCTTTTTCTCTGGGGTTGTTGTGGCGGTTGCTGTTTGCGTACTACCCGGCGTCGCTGTCTGCGCCGCCGGTTTTGGTTTTTCTGCCGCGGGTGCGATATCGGGGATCGTCTGCGGAATTTCCTTGCCGCTCTCATCCGTCCTGGTCAAATCAATGATCGTGCCGGGCAGGGTTGCGCGGTCACCTCCGATGGTTAACTGGATCGGACAGGGAACGTCGGCGCATGGCTTGTCATCCAGCAATACGTCCACCACGTTGGCCGAAGTCGCCAACGGCGCCACCGCAGGCGCCACCGGCTTGCCTGGCGCCACCAGTTGAACGCCATTGACGGCCTTAAGATGTGCTCCCTGGAACTGAAAGGTTTTGTCATTGAGTTTTACGATTTTCAGATTATGAGGCACGATCTGGTCAGAAAGACCGGGCAATTCCAGAATGGAGTCCGGGTCGCTCGCCCGTTGCAAGTGCAGCGTCTCCGGCAGAAAAGAAAACAGCGCAAACGGCACTGTAAACGATATTTTTCGTCTCTCGGTGCATACGTGGAACGCCGATTGTGGATCTCCAGACTTAGAGCACTCTTTCCCCGGATCGCTGAAGTACTTCTGCAGCAAATTCCGCGTTTTCTCGTCATTAGCCGCCATGGCCTGCCGGTTTGCGGCTCTTGCCTGGGCTGGATGGCCCGCCACAAAAGACCGCTCGGTTATGTTTCCAGCCAGGTCACCAAATTCCTGCATGGTGTATCCCGGCACCGACGCGGAATCCAGAATCTCCAGTTGCACCAGCCATTCAAGGAAATCGCTGCCGGGATGGCGTCGTTCTCTGATTTCATAATTCCCGCGCCACAGGAAGTCTTCGTCTGATTCTTTCAGAGCCTCCAGTCCGAACTGCCTTTTGGGGGACTTAGTTGGCACGGTCGTGTTTTGTTGTTGAGCTGTTTTCAAAAGCACAGGCTGATAGCGCAGTTGGTCCGATCCTGACGGTGGCGTCGCCTGCGCAGACGGCCTTCCATTGCGCCCCGCAGGTTGCGAACTGGAGTGGGCGGCTCCCGCGGCGCCCTTCTTTGACAGATCCAGATCGGCGTCGCCCCAAAGTCCAGCTCGACCGTAATAAGGAGCTTGATCGAGCCAGATTTTGAAGTTGCTAAGACAATCCAGTGTCTCTGGAGCCGTTTGTTGCTGGCCGGTGTTTTTTCCGAGGGCATCGTCTGCTGATTGTGCAGCATGGCAGAAACTGCGCATTTCATCAATAGGAACAGCGCATACCAGCGCGCCGCGGTCCTGGCGGCACACCATTGCCCAATTGGGCCGCAGCAGTAATGCCTGGTCTCTTGACGCGAGAGCGGGATTGACGCTGACAGGGACCCGATAGCGGTCCTTGTGGTCGATCACGTCCGCCTCTAACACCACCTGGGCCTGGTCATGCAGGTAAATAGGCTTGTGGCCGGTTCGTGTAGTGGCGTACGAGACCAGGCGCAATTCCAGGTCCTGTAATTTGTCGGTGGCGTCTCTGGTCACCTTCTGGATAAATACGCGGAACGGCCCGGGATCATAGGGTTTGGTGTACAACGGCTGAAAGCTGGCGGAGGTGAGTGTTGTGGGCTGGGTGAAGAACCATTCGCCGATACGCACCTCGTCAGCCTGACGTGCGAGTTCGGTGAGTTCGCTGCCGCCGCCGGAGGACGGATCAATGATGCGGACTACCGGAAAGTGGTCAGTGCCCGCGGTCTTCCATCCGATGTTCAGAAGGATGGTATGTGAATCCGCCTGCAACCATGTATCTTCGCCCAGCGTGTCGGATTCAAGCAGGCCGAAACGAGAACCGGTTATCGCAGCGGTTTCCGCGGCATTGCCCGCCAAATGTAGCGCTGTCGTACTGTCGGAGTAGAGTCCGCGGCCGCGGACATCACGCACTCGCTTCAGTATCTGGTCATTAACCGTCACCACAAGGTTGGGATCGATTGGCCTGAGAAACCTGACCTGGATCACGGCGGGTTTGGGTGTGGCTGCGGGTTCCGCAGCCGGCGCAGCCGCAGCTGCCCCGGCAGAGCTTGCGGGCGTCGCCACTGCGGCGGCCGGGGGCGGTTTCTGAGGAGTGCTGTCGCCGTTTCCTTTTTCGCCTGTGTCGGCCGGAACATACGAAACATGGGTGAGTTGCAAAGCATGGTTGTGCGGAAATTCGACGCTCAGTGCATTCGTCGCATTCTTGGCTGCGTCGCTGCGAATCCAGTGAAAAGGATTCCAGCCGGGATAACGGCGGTCGCGCTTCGGCCACTCGACGCGAAGCTTGGCTTGTACCGATTCTCCGCAGCCTTTGGGGACGCGCAGGATCGCATATGTGGTGCGCAGGCCCGGAGCAAGCCGGTTTTCGTCCGGCGCTGCCGCAAAGTCCCAGCCAAATTTGTTTTGGCCGGCGCCAAAGCCGGACGCGTAAAGCGATTGGGAAAGACCGCTGCGCAGGCTGCTGTGGTCATGCTGGAAGCTGGCCTGGAGCCCAAACCCGACAATGGTTTGCGCCATTCCAGTCACTCCCGTGTGGGTGGTCTGGTTGAAGCCGTGCATGATGTTATAGGCAGCCGCGCTGGGATAAAGCTCATAAGCCAGCGGAAGGGCATTTGGCTGGGTTGCGCCGCAACCGGTGAATTCCATCGCTACATGCACTCCGCGGTCGCGCGCGCCGGGCTCCGGGTTAATCGAGGTGTCAAACTGGACCAGATAAACGTCATACTTGTCGGAGTCGCGCATCAGGTCGTCATAGATCACGGAAAATTCCCGCGCAATACGCTGGTGCAGCAGGTCAATCACGTTGTCCATCTGAATCGCCGGCGGAAACGTGGGCTGCTTGAGCAGGTTGGTCAGCGCATCCTGAAAGCCCTGTGGCAGTTTGTCGAGCGTGGCGTGCTGTGGCTGGTCAGTGCTGTTGATGGTGGTGCTGGCCGTTGAAGCCAGAGACGCGTCGCTGATGCTGGGCGGATTTGTATTGAGCGTGTTATTGATGTTGGTGATCTGGTTCTGTAGTGAAGTCTCCGCCTGCTGCGTGGCTTGTATATCTGGGGCGCTGGCACCGGCCTGGGTCTGCTGCCGCTCCCTGGCCTGGGTGTCAATAAGCTGCTGCGTCAGGTCGTTTCTCTGCTGGGTAAGCTTCTGGCGGAAGGCTGCATCCGAATTGTAGGCCGCAACTTCATTCGTACGCGCCGTCTTGAGCTTCTGCAGTGCAAACTGGTTGTTGATGGCCGCCGCCTGGTCATACTTGGCGGTAAGGTCAAACGAGTTTTGTATCAAGTCGATTGCCGCCTGGTTGGCTGCATTGGCATCCAGCCCTTCGAGCGCGCGGACCGTCATTGAGTCCACGTCGCGCATGATGCCGTCCAGCACCGAAAAAACCCGGTCAGAGCGCCAAACCTTGGGACATCCCACTGACACTGTTCCCATGTGGTCGATCGAAACCGCGGCGCTACAGCTGATCGGAGAAGAGTCGTGAGGAGTATTGTTGCTGGATGTTGCCGGTGCGTCCTGCTGTTGTGACCGGGGCGCCGCAAGCGCTCTGCCGCTGCGGAGAGGAACCAATAAGATAGCCAGGCCAGCTATAGCTAACAACAGAAGAAGATGTATCTTCATCCTGGATGACGTGAGCTGCTTCTCTACTTCCACATCCCTGCGCAACATGCTTTCCTCCAAACAAACCTTTCCGTTGGATGGAACGGAATTCTACTCGCTAACCCTTGCCAGTTTCTCTAAAAATGTTTTGAACTTGCCTTGAAGATACTCTTTGCGGGACGCATTGCTGCGCACTAATTACTTGATCTTCACCGAGGCAACGGGGTCTTGCGGAAAATGGCGCTCCAGCGGTCTTTGCCCGAAGGCAAGCGCTTCCTGATACATTATTTCCGTGAACATTGTCCTGAATCCCGCGGAGGCCCGGGTGCTTGGCTCGCTGGTGGAAAAAGACATCACCACGCCGGACTACTACCCGCTCTCATTGAACGCGCTCATCAATGCCTGCAACCAGAAGAACAATCGCGAGCCGGTAACCAACTTTGATGAAGATACAGTCCGGCTGGCGTTGCGCAACCTGAGCGAGAAGCGCCTGGCAGGCCCGGCCGCGGGAGCCGACAGCCGCGTTACCAAGTATGAACACCGTCTTCAGGAGGTCTTCAACTTCACTCGCCGGGAGACGGCTATTCTGTGCGTGTTGCTGCTGCGCGGCCCGCAGACACCCGGCGAACTGCGTGGACGCACCGAGCGCATGCATCGCTTTGAAGATCTGGACGAGGTGCTCTCCGGCTTGCAGCAGTTAATGCGCCGCGAGCCTCCGCTCGCCAAGGCATTGGGGCGACGTCCGGGCACAAAAGAAATTCGCTATGCGCATCTTCTTTCCGGCGACGTGGAAGCGTGGGAGCCTCCGGCGGACACATCCAATGCCGCCGGTGCTGTCTCCGACAACGAGCGCATGGACCATCTGGAGGAAGAGGTCGCATCACTGCAAAGGGAAGTGGCCGACTTGAAGCAGCAGATGGCGGAGTTCCGGAAACAGTTTGAGTAGCCGCCTGAACCCCGAAAATAGCCAAATCCAATCATTTTGCGGAGCCACTCCGCCAGCCTATCCATTAGGATAGAGAAAATGCGCTTCCGCGCCATTTAGAGACTATTTTCCTCACTTTAAAAGACCCCTTCGCGGAAGCAGGGAAAAGGGCCCAATGTCGCCAAAGTTCTTGCTCACCCTGGTTATTCTTGCAACTTTCATGACACTGGCTTCCGGCCAGGAGACATCTTCACCGCCGGCGCTCCGTAGCCGACCTGTGTCGCCACCACAGGATCTGGAATCCAAGGCAGCCGATGCAAAGCCGGCGGAAGGGAAGACGGTTGAGCTGACCGTCACCAGAGACACTCCTCTCCAGATTGCGCTGGACAAGGAGGTGCGGATCAAAGGCGCTGGCCAGCCCATCCATGGACGCCTGGTGCAGCCAGTCTATGCGTTCGATCGCTTGGTGGTGCCCGCGGGCAGCCAGGTCGATGGACGCATCGTGAGCATCGCGGGCGTGGCGCGGAAAAAACGCGTGCTGGGGATATTGAACGCGGATTTCACCCCCTCCCGCAAAGTTGACGTCGAGTTCAATCAATTAGTGCTGCCGGACGGCAAAAAAATTCCATTCCAGGCTACGATCACACCCGGCTCCGGCCAGGTGATGGAGCTGGTAAGCACCAAGGCTGACAAGAAGAAAAAGAGCGTGAGAGATTCCACCGCCGACAAGATCGACGAAGCCAAGCAGGAAGCGCGGCGCCAGTGGCAGCAAGCCATGAAGCAGATCAAGGAGCCGGGAAAGCTGCACCGCCTGGAACGTTACGCTTTCAGCCAGCTTCCGGCGCGTCCGCAATATATTGACGCGGGCACCGTCTACTTTGCCGAATTGAAGGAACCGCTCGACTTTGGCTCTGAACCGCTGACACCGCGGATGCTGGAGTCCATCGGCAGCACCCTGCCGCAGGGCAGCCTGATCCACGCGTTGCTGGTGACGCCGCTCAATTCGGCCACCACCAGGAAGGGCTCGCAGGTGGAGGCGGTGCTGGCGCAGCCGCTGTTTGATGGTGATCGTCTCATCCTTCCTGAAGGCAGCAAGCTGGAAGGAGTGGTGCTTCAGGCGCAACCGGCGCGCCGCCTGCATCACAACGGTCAATTGCGGATTGCCTTTCGCCAGGTCATTCCTCCCGATGGCGTGCCGCAAAAGGTGGTTGCCAGCCTGGAAGGCGTCCAGGCGGGAAAAGATGGAAACGTAAAGCTGGATTCTGAAGGCGGCGCCGAGGCCTCCACGCTCAAAACGCGCTATCTCTCAACCGCGCTCTCCCTGGCGCTGGCGACCGCGGCTTTTCGCCAGCACGATGACGCCGACGATGCGGGGCAGTCGCATCCCGGCGTTGCCGGCGGCGCCGACGGGTTCAAACTGGTGGGAATCGCGCTCAGTTACGCGGTGAAGTCGCAATCTTTCGGAATGGCCATGGGCGCTTACGGGGCGAGCGCATCTGTCTATAAACATTTCATCGCCCGCGGACAGGACGTGGTCTTCCCGAAAAACACCATCATGGAAATTGGCATCGGCTCGCGCGGCAAGAGGGTGCTGAAACCGTCATCCCAGGAAAACTCGCAGCGTTAAAAATAGCTATCCTGACGACGGCGATAAGAGCCCTCCCTCATCAAGCCGTCGCGCTGGTGGCGCAAGCTGTAGCCACCGGTCGAATCGGCGCGGACAGGCCTTGCATCAGCCTCGCGAACTCCTCCAACGTCAGTGACTGCGCGCCATCTGACAGCGCGCGTTCCGGGCACGGGTGGACTTCAATGATCAATCCATCGGCGCCGATGGCGAGCGCAGCGCGACTGGCCGGCGCAATCAACTCGCGCTTGCCTGTGCCGTGCGACGGGTCGGCGAGCACCGGCAGATGCGACAACTCGCGCACCAGCGCAACCGCCGCCAGGTCGAGCGTGTTGCGGGTCATCTCGCTTTCAAAGGTCTTGATACCGCGCTCGCACAGCACCACGTTCTCATTGCCGCCGGCCAGTAGGTATTCCGCGGCCAGCAACCACTCTTTCACGCTGGCCGAGGGCCCGCGCTTCAGCAGGATGGGCTTTCTGGCCTTGGCCAGATGGCGCAGCAAATCATAATTTTGCATATTGCGTGCACCTACCTGAAGCATGTCAGCATGGTCGCAGATGAGCTGGATGTCATTGGTGCTCATCACCTCGGTCACCAC
>DASTPO010000218.1:0-31680 GCA_035762225.1 Candidatus Angelobacter sp. | reverse complement strand
CGATTGAGAGCGAAAGCGGCCCGCTGCAGTCTGCCGCCGCCAATTCCATTGCGGCCAATTTCGAGGAGAAGCGCAACAACTACCCTGCCGCCGCACGATACCTGCAAGCCGCCTTGGCATATCTGCCCGATCATCCGGTGTTGCTGGAGAATTACGCGGCAATCCTGTTGCAACTGGGGCGGGAGCAAGAGGCGCTGGAGCGGGCGCTGGCGGCAACCCGCATCAGCCCGCAATCCGCCGACGCGTTCATGCTCTTGGGTTATGCGTATTATCGGAATGACCACGATCATGAAGCGATCGTGGCACTCAGGAAATCGCTCCAGCTCCGTCCGGCGGCGGGGACGCAGGAGCTGCTGGACCGCGTGGAGCGCGAATCCCGGACTGAAGCCGACTTCCGCCAGCAGGAGAGCAACCACTTTACCTTGCGTTATGAAGGCGGGCAGGTGGACGACGCGCTGCGTGCCCAGATTCTGGAGAACCTGGAGCAGGATTACGGTGACCTGCTCAATGATCTGGGAGCTTCACCCAAAAATATCTTTGTTTCTCTTTATACCAATCAGGCGTTTTTTGATGTGACCCAGGCCGCTGCCTGGACGGCCGCAATGAACGACGGCAAGATACGCATGCCGATCTCGGGCCTCCATTCCGTTACGCCGGAACTGGCCCACGTGATGCGCCACGAGCTGACCCATTCTTTTGTCGCACAGATCACGCATGAGCGCGTGCCCACCTGGCTGAATGAGGGAATCGCTGAACTGGAAGAAGGCAGATCCACGGCGGCGATCGGGCAGAGGCTTGCCGGACTGTATATATCAGGCCGGCAGATTCCGCTGAACCAACTGGAAGGCGGATTCCAAAGTTATAGCTCCACGGAAGCCGCGGTGGCCTACGCCGAAAGCCTGGTGGCAGTGGAGTACATCCGAAATACATATGGCATGAGCGACGTGGCCCGCTTGTTGCAACGGCTGGGCGAAGGACAATCCGTGGAGTCGGCGCTGCGCAGCACCATCCATGGCGGGTATGCCGAACTGGAAACGGAAATCCGGGACTATCTGAAAAAGAATTACGGCTCTTGACCGTTCTCAGGTCCCGCGGTTCTTCGGTTTCGTGTTGTCTGCCGGTATTGCTCCGGGGATGGCTTTGGCTCTCTTTGCCGGAACAAATCGCGGCAACAAGGGAAAGCCCGCAATTCCTACTAAACAAGCACGGCTTTATGAGGTCATCGCTCCGGGAAACCGCGGGGCATGACAACAACATCTATAAGTTAGAGGGTTTCTGATAGCATTTCAGGCATGAAGCGTCTGCTAGTCATTTCCGGGATCATCGTTGCGGTCCTTCTGCTGATTGTGGTTCTGGTACCGCTGTTCATCAACGTCGATAGTTTCCGTCCTGAGCTGGAGAAGAAGATTGGCGCTGCGCTCAACCGAAGCGTTCAAATCGGCAAGCTGGACGCATCTATCCTGAGCGGCGGCGCCTCGGCCACGGATATCTCCATCTCTGACGATCCAGCATTTAACAAAGGGCCTTTCTTGAAGGCATCCTCGGTCAAGATCGGCGTGGAATTGATGCCGTTGATCTTCTCCAAGAAGCTCAACGTAACCGGGATCACCGTACAGAAGCCGGAAATCACGCTGCTGAAGAACGCCGCAGGCAAGTGGAATTACTCCAGCATTGGCGCGACGGCGCAGAAAGCCTCAGAGCCCGAGAGCAAGAGCTCTCCGCAGGTCTCGGTGGCGAAGTTTGAGATTGCGGACGGCACCGTGCGTGTGGGGCGCAGCGGTGAAGCGGCCGGCAAGGAAAGCGTTTACCAGAATGTAAATATCGTAGCGCGTGATATTTCCGCCACCAGCGCTATGCCTTTTACTCTCTCCGCCGGCTTGCCGGGCCAGGGAAAGCTGGACCTGGAAGGCCAGGTGGGTCCGCTCAATTCGGCGGACGCGGCCAAGAGCCCCTTGGACGCCAAGATCACGCTCAAGAACGCTGATTTGAATGCGACCGGATTCGTCGATCCCAGCTCCGGGCTTGGCGGTACGCTTGATTTTGAAGGCCAGGTGAAATCCGACGGCCATAAGTTGCATTCCGAAGGCAAGGCCAAAGCCACGGCTTTGCGTGTGGTGAAAGGCGGCCAACCGGCCAAACAGCCCGTCAGCCTGGATTACAAATCTGACTACTCTCTGGATTCTGAGAACGGAACGGTCAATGCCAACATGCATACCGGCAACAGCCTGACGAACGCTTCCGGTACGCTCAATGCCAAGGGAGCCGACACGCTGGCCAACCTGAAGATCCAGGGCAAAGACATGGCAGTGAACGACGTGGAAGGCCTGCTGCCGGCTTTTGGCGTGGTGCTGCCTTCGGGTGCTTCATTGCAGGGCGGCGCCATCAACATGGACCTGACCGCGGAAGGCCCATTGGACCGTCTGGTCATCAATGGCCCGTTGAAGATTTCCGGAACGCATCTCTCGGGCTACAACCTGACCTCCAAGCTGGGAGCACTGGCGCCTTTCACCGGCAACAAAGGCGGCAGCATGGACACGTTGATTCAGACCTTCAGCTCCGGGCTCCGCGTGGCGCCGGATGGCATAAAAGCGGACAATATCGTGCTGGATGTGCCTTCACTGGGCATGCTCACGGGCAATGGCGTCATTGGCAGCGATAATTCACTCAATTTCAAGATGCTGCTCAAGATTACCGGCGGCGCCAGCAACCTGCTGGGAAGCATTCCCGGACTTTCAGCTTCGGCGCAGGGAAACGGGCTGCCGTTCCTGATTGAAGGCAAGACCTCGAATCCCGTATTTCGTCCGGCCCTGGGTGACGCGGTCAAGGGCGGTCTGGGAAACACCCTGATGCAATCGCTCCAGGGAAACAAAACTGGGAACCCCGGCGATGCGCAGAGCCAAAAGCCGGACCTGAAGGGCGCTTTAGGCGGCCTGCTGGGTAAGAAGAAAAAACCATAAGCAATCAATCCGCAACAAAAGCGCCGCCGGCCGTTCTGCCAAGTCGGGTAGCCCTGTTTCCTGTGCGCTGCTAAAATAGTGGCAAGCCCCAAGTTCCATTGCTCTTATAGAAGGTTCTCATGCTGAAAAAAATATCGCTGCTTGCGTCCGCTGTGCTGCTGGCTGCCGTGGCGCTCCATGCCGACAACATCGTGGATGAAATTGTCGCCCGGGTGAATGACCAGATCATCACGCGGTCCGAGTTGGAAAAGGCCAAGCAAACCAACCTGGAAGAGGTGAAGCAACGCAATCCTTCTGACTGGCAGGTCAAGTGGGCCACAATCCAAAACGACGTTTTGCGCGACCTGATTGACCAGCAGCTTCTGCTGGAGCGCGGCAATGATCTGGGAATCGATGGCAAGGTTGAGGTCGTGAAACGGCTCAACCAGCTTCGCCAGCAGATGGGGCTGGCCAGCATTGACGATCTGGAAAAAGAGGCGCAGAAGCAGGGCGTTTCGTATGAGGACTTTAAAGAGCAAATACGCGTTGGCATCGTCACGCAGCAGGTGATCGGCCAGGAAGTTGGCTCGAAGGTCCAGCGAGAGATCACCGACCAGGACGTAAAAGATTGGTACGACAAGCACCAGAAAGAACTCGAGGGTGCTGAAGAGATTGGCCTGAGCGAAATCCTGGTTTCCACCGAGCCGCCCAAGCCGGCTGCGGACAGCAAGACGCCCGAGGGTCAGACCGCCGCTCAACCGGAAGACCCCGCCAGGGTAGCTCAGGCTGAAGCTAAGGCAAAACAGCTGCTCGATCAACTGCACAAAGGCGCGAAATTCGAAGATCTTGCCACCAAGAGCTCTGACGGGCCGACCGCAGCGCAGGGAGGCGCGTTAGGCACCTTCAAGCGAGGCGAACTCGCAAAAGATCTGGAAGACAAGACGTTTGCGCTGAAGCCGGGCGAGACAACGGACGTGATTCGCACGCGGCAGGGCTTCATTATTCTTAAGGTTACCGGCCATCGGGCTGCGGGAGTCCCTCCGTTGAAGGAAATCGCGGACAAAATCCGCGAGGCCATCTATTCTGAGAGGCTGGAGCCGGCCGCTCGCACCTACCTGACGAAGCTCCGCGACGACGCGTACATCGACGTTAAGCCGGGTTTCACCGATACCGGCGCAAGCCCCAACCAGAACAACAAGCCAGTAATCATGGCTGCGAATGGCGAAGGCGGCAAGCCGGCGGTAAAAGCTAAGAAGAAGAAAAAGCTGCTGATTTTCTAAGGTAAATCTTTTCTTTGCAGCGTCACAACCGCATCAGCTCTGGATGCGTCATACCAAGGTTATGGATGTAAAGGCCTGGATTGCCATCGTCGCGAACTTCGTGGTTATCGCCGGGCTCATCTCTTACGGTTTCAACCTTTTTGCCGAATATCATGCCACCGGCCGGTGGGCCAAGAATGTCACCGGGCTGCTGGCGGGAATCGGCATGCTGGCCCTGGCATGTTCCATGCTTCTTACGCCGCGCAACGCGCTGGTGATCCTGCAAGTAGCGCAAACGGGGGCGGCGCGCGTGTTTCTGGTCATCAGCAGCGTGCTGTTGATGGCCGCCATAGCGGCCTTTGGCATCATCAATTACTCCAGGCCGCTTCGTCTCTGGCATGAACGACGCATTGAAAGGGACTTGCGACGTGAGCTCCCCAAGATCCCGTAACGAGGGAGCCGCCGCAGCCGAAGAAGTCCTGCAGTGGCCTGTGGCGCAAACTGCTACCCCTGAGAACCCAAAATCAGCCCCGCGCCTGCGCCGCGTTCTGCTCAAGATGACAACCGGAGCCGCGGACGTTGATCCGGCGCTGGTGATTACGGCCACGGTTGCGGGAGCAGTCTTTCGCTATTCGCTGCTGTGGTCGGT
This sequence comes from Candidatus Angelobacter sp., assembly GCA_035762225.1. GTDB lineage: Bacteria > Acidobacteriota > Terriglobia > Terriglobales > Acidobacteriaceae > Angelobacter. Next base: position 26,836 of record DASTPO010000218.1, on the reverse strand, counting down.
GGTGCTCGCTGTCCCCATTCTGGTGTCAGTGTTTGCGGTTTCGGCGCGCATTGGCGCGGAAACCAAGCGCGGGCTGATGGACCTGTTGCGCGGACAGTATGGCCGCGCTGTCGCGCTTGTGTGCGCAACCATCGTGCTCTCAGTCAACATGGCGATGATTGTGGCCGACCTGATGGCCGTGACCGATGCATTTTCCATCATCATCCACTTGCCGCGAATGTTCTTCATTGCCGCGACAGCGTTTGCGGTCTGGCACATCCTGATCTTCCGCGATTACCGCCGCGTGACTCGCATTGTCGCGGTGCTGGCTTTGCCTCTGTTGCTCTACGTTGTAGCGGCGCTGCTGGCCCGTCCCCATTGGGGGCAGGTGATCCGGCACTCCGTCGCGCCCACTATCCGCTGGGGGGCTGGATACCCTGCGGGGGTTCTTGCCATTTTTGGCTCGCTGCTTACTCCCTACGTTCTGGTGTGGCAAACCAGTTCACGCCGCACCGAGTTACGCGCCGAAGCCCTCTCCACCGAGCATCGCGCTGGCGTGGTCGTCACCACGGTGCTTTGCTATGCGATCATGGTGGCCGCCGGAACGTTGCTTCACGCTTCGCACCTGAGCGAACTGACAACCCGCATGTCCGCCGAAGCGCTTACTCCCGCGCTCGGCCCTCTGGCAACAGTTTTGTTCGCGTTTGGCCTGATCGGCGCCGGAATGGTCGCTCTGCCTGTGCTGATTGCCTCCATGTGCCACAGCGTATCTGAAGCTATGGGCTGGCGCAGCGGGTTGAATGAAAACCCCTGGGAAGCGAAGCGGTTTTTCGTCATGATTTCCGGCGCTGTCTTTGTGGCCGGCGCGCTCAATTTCGTCCGCATCAATCCCGTCGTGGTGCTGTACTGGTCGCAGATTCTGGCCGGAGTTCTTACTCTGCCCATCCTGGGCTTCATCCTGCTGGTCTCCAATGATCGGCGGCTCATGCGCACCACCAACAGCTGGTCACAGAATTTCTGGATCGGCGCCGGATGCGGCTCGGTCGTCTGCGCCATTCTTCTGGCCGTGGGCTGGAAACTCCTGCACTAGGAAATCGTTTTTCTTGCTTTCCGTGAACTCAGGACTAGAATGTCTCCCCTATGCGAAAACCTTCGATCCTGATCGTTCTCTTCACGCTGGCGGCGCTTGGCCAGCAGGCTCAAGCACCCGTTGAACTGACTTCCGAACCAAGCCATCACCTGGTGGTCGATAACAAAATGGTCTGCGCCTTCGCGGTCTCGATCGATCCGGGAAAGTCAACGCTGATGCATCGCCATGGCCATGACTATCTCAGCGTCTCCGTGGGCGACGCGCAGATCATGAACGCCAAAGAAGGAGCGCAGCCTGCTCCCGTAACTTTCAAGGATGGCGACGTGCGTTTCGCGCCCAGCGGTATTGTTCATGCCGTGACGAACACTGGCACCACGCAATTCCGCAACGCGACCATCGAACTTCTGAATCCGACCACCAACCAGAAGCCGTGCACGGAATCGTGCTCGGTGCCGGTGGCTTGTGATTCCGCCGACAAAGCAAAGTGCGCCACGGTAACCAAGGTCTTCACTTCAGACCAATGGACGGTCTCACTGGTAACACTGCCGGCTGGAGGGACCTGGGGACAACACAGCCATGCGGGAGGCTTTCTGGTGGTCTCGCTGACAGATGACGACGTGGCCATGAAAAACCAGGGCCAGCCTGACGCGCACACAAAATCCAAGGCCGGCGATATCGAGTGGCATAACCCGGTCGCCCACACCGTGACCAATTCCGGCAAGAACACCGCGAAATCCGTGTTGCTGGAGTTCAATAGCCAGCCGGCGGGCGGCGGGTCGCAATCGGCCAGCGCCAGAGACGCACTAAGATCACAGGACCGCAAATAGCTCAAGCTGTCCTGCTCAGGCGCGAGACGCATTGCTTCTGGTTTTACCCGCTAGTCCATTGGCCTTTGGAGTCACCATACTTCAGGCGTTTACCGGCTTGCGGGTAGAACTGGATGTTTTTACAATTTGTTTATGAGAACGTCCCGTGTCGCGGGGCTGTTGTTTCTGGCCACAGCCACTTTGGCGCAGCAGCAGTCCGTGGAAATCACTTCCGAACCCAGCCATCATCTGGTGTTCCAAAACGAATACGTGCGCGTATTCGACGTCACGGTTGCGCCCAGGGCCACAACGCTGATTCACCGCCACCATTCCGACTATCTGTTCGTCACGCTGGGCGACAGCGACGTAGTCAGCACACGCGTCGGCGAAAAGCCGGTGGCGCTGCACCTGAAAGATGGCGAGGTCCGTTACACACCAGGAAACTTCGCCCACGCGGCCGGCAATGAGAGTGATCGTCCGTTTCACAACATCACCATCGAATTGCTCAAGCCTTCCACAAACGTGAAGACCTGCACGGAAGCGTGTCTCGAGAATCTTCAGTGCGGCAACTCTAATGGCGGTCTCTGCCCGGCCACGGAAAAACGGATTTCGTCCGACCAGTGGACAATCTCGCTGGTCACGCTTCCGCCTTCATCGAGCGCTGAGAATCTACTGCATTCCGATCCCCAGATGGTGGTGGCGGTTTCCGACATTGACTTGAAGGTCCAGGCAACGTCCAGTAGCGACAACCTTAAGCGCGCCACGGGCGGACTGGCCTGGATACCAGACGGCACGTCGCATGCGGTGGTCAACAAGGCAAAAGAACCGGCGCGGTTCATCACTCTGGAATTCAAGGCAGATAAATCATGACCATCACGGAAACCAATCTGCAGCCGGATACGGCTGACGCGCGCGAATACAATCGCACCCGGCGCTGGATTGAGCTCGGTGACCTGGTCATCAGCTTCGGTTTTCTCATCCTCCTGCTGGCTACTGGTTGGACCAACTCCCTCAGCGCGCTCTCGCGCCGCATGGGTGGCGATCATTACGCGCTGAATCTCTTTCTCTACGTGCTCTTTCTCAGCGTGGTCAGCAAGGTGCTTGGGTTCGCGCTGGATTTTTACAGCTTCCGCCTGGAACATCGCTTCAATCTTTCCAACCAGCATCTGGGCTCATGGCTTAAGGATGAGCTGAAAGGCTGGGTGCTTGGCCTGGTTCTGGGCACTTTTCTGGCTGAAATCGTCTATGAGTTGATCCGGCTTTCTCCGGAATATTGGTGGATGCTCGCCTGGGCGATCTTCATGGGACTGTTCATCTTCTTTGCCCAGATCGCGCCCGTGGTCCTGTTTCCCCTGTTTTACAAGTTCGCGCCGCTACAGAATGAAGAGTTGAAGGCACGCCTGGTGCGCCTGGGTGAGCGCGCCGGCACGCGCGTGCGCGGCGTTTACGAGTGGAAGCTTTCAGAAAAGAGCAAAAAAGCCAATGCCGCCCTGACCGGAATGGGGAACACTCGCCGCATCATCCTGGCCGATACGCTGTTGCAGAATTACAGCAATGATGAGATCGAGGCCGTGCTGGCCCATGAGCTGGGACATCACGTGCACGGACACATGGTCAAGATGATCGTGGTGCAGGCGCTGGTCACTCTCGCCGGTTTCTGGGCCGCCAATGAGGTGTTACGGTACGCCATCTTTGAGCAGCGGATGTTCCAGCATCTTTCTGATTTTGCCAACCTGCCGCTGCTCGCGCTGGTGGCCAGCGGCCTCTCCTTGCTGCTGATGCCGGCCCTGAACGCCTACTCGCGCTTTACTGAACGCCAGGCCGACCTTTACTGCTGGAAATCGGTTTCCAACATTACGCCCTACATCACCGCCATGGAAAAACTGGGCAAGCAGAATCTGAGTGAGAACCATCCCTCGCGGCTGGTGGAGTTGCTCTTCCATTCCCATCCGCCGATCTCCAAGCGGATCGCGGCGGCGGAAGCCTGGGCCAGAAGCCATCGCCCAGGCCTGGCGACTTAGGCCGGTTTTCAGGAGATCTTCTTTTGTGAAATCCGCGTGGCTTTGGAAGGCGAGCTATTTTCCTGCCCGCATCATCTCTTCGACTCTCCGCAGATCTTCTTCTGTATCCACGCCCACGGTGTTGAACGGCGTTTCTGCCACGTAGATATCGATGCCGTTATCCAGAAACCGCAGCTGCTCCAGCCTCTCCGCCGCTTCCAGCTTTGACTCCGGCAGCTTGCAGAAACGATCCAGCGCGGCCCGCCGGTAGGCGTAAAAGCCCAGATGCTTGAAGTATGTAACGCTCGCGGTTTTGTCACGATCAAATGGAATAGTCGAACGGGAAAAGTACAGCGCGCGTCCGTGCAGGTCCGTCACTACCTTCACCGCGTTGGGATTGTCCACATCATGCGGCGGGCAGGGCGTTTTGATGGTGGAAACCATCACCTTGGCGTCGTGCATCGGCTTCAACAGCGCATCCAGATGTTCCGGCCGGGCCAGCGGTTCGTCGCCTTGTATGTTGACGTACACATCGGCTGCAACGCGCTGCGCGACTTCATACACGCGGTCGGTCCCGCTGCGATGTTCGGGTGATGTCATCTGCGCTTTCCAGCCCCGAGCCAGCGCAAACTGCATCACCTCATCAGAATCTGTGGCGATGATCACGTCGCGCAGCAGCGGAGACTGCCTGGCCGCTTCATAGACGCGCGCGATCATCGGCTGCCCGGCGATTTCGCGCAGCACCTTGCGCGGCAATCGCGTTGAAGCCAGGCGCGCCGGGATGATCGCTATCGCAGAAAAAGCGCTCACGCAGCGCTACCGTTTCCGCATCTGCTGGAGCTTTTGCGACTTCTCTTCCACGCTCTTCACCAGCTTGCCTTTCATCTCCTTGAGTTTGCCCGCCACGGTGGTGTTGCTGAGCCCAATGATCTGCGCGGCCAGGATTCCCGCGTTGGTCGCGCCGGCCTTGCCGATGGCGGTGGTGGCAACGGGAATTCCCGCAGGCATCTGCACAATGGCCAGCAATGAATCCATGCCGTTCAGCGGCGTTGACGGAATCGGCACGCCGATGACCGGAATCGTGGTTTCGGCGGCAATTACGCCGGCCAGATGCGCGGCTCCGCCGGCCCCGGCGATGATCACCTTGATGCCGCGCCCGGCGGCGTTGCGCGCGTACTCTGAGGTCCGCGCCGGCGAACGATGCGCCGAGGTTACGTCAATCTCATAGGCCAGGCCGAAATCGTCCAGCACCTTGGCCGCTTCATTCATAATCTCCAGGTCGGAATCCGACCCCATCACAATTGAAACAAGAGGACTCTCTGCCATCTTTACCCTTTTCCTTATTTAGCTATTTTTGCCCTTGCTGGGCCCGTGCTCCAATATCGTTGCGGTAGTACATATCTTCAAACCTGATCAGCCTTACAGCCTCATAGGCGCGCTGAATCGCCTCGCCCAGCCGCGGCGCACGCGCGGCAACGCCCAGCACGCGGCCTCCGGTGGTGTAAAACACTCCATCGCGCTTGCTGGTGCCGGCATGAAAAACTTTCACGCTGTCCAGTTGCGCCGCGCGGTCCAGCCCGGAAATCTGTTTTCCGCTCACAAAGCTGCCTGGATATCCGCCGGATGCCACCACCACACAACAGGAGGCGTCCCTGGACCATTTGAAGTCTCCCGCGCTCACCCGGCCTTCCACGGACGCCTCGATTGCGTCGATCAGGTCGCTATCCAGCCGCATCAGTACTGCCTGTGTTTCCGGATCGCCAAAACGGCAGTTGAACTCCAGCACCATTGGCCCCCGCGCCGTCATCATCAACCCGCAGTACAGTATGCCGCGATACTCCGCGCCCTCTGACTTCATGCCGGCCACCACCGGCCGCGCAATGTGATTGATCAGCCAGTCCGCCATGCCTTCTTCCAGCAGCGAATCGGTGGAATACGCGCCCATGCCGCCGGTGTTGGCGCCCTTGTCGCCGTCGCCCACGCGTTTGTGGTCTTGCGAAGGCACCAGCGGCACCACGCGCTCGCCATCGCTCAGCACCAGGAACGACAGTTCCTCGCCTTCGAGAAATTCTTCCAGCACCACGCTGGCCACTGGCATACCAAGCAGCTTGCCGCTGAACATATCCATCGCCGCGGTGGCCGCTTCCTCCTTGCTGGCGGCAATGACCACCCCTTTACCCGCTGCCAGACCATCGGCCTTTACCACCACGGGCTGAGAAAAGAGCCCCAGTGATTTGCGCAACTCATCTTCTGAGGTGCAAACCGCATAGTGCGCGGTCGGGATCTTGTGGCGCTGCATGAATTCCTTGGCAAAGCTCTTGCTGGCTTCAAGCTGGGCAGCTTTCTGTGTAGGGCCAAAAATCTTCAGCCCGCGCCGCTTGAACTCGTCCACCACGCCCAGTGAGAGTGGCATTTCCGGCCCGACCACGGTGATATCCGGCTGGATCTGGTGAGCGGCCGCCAGCAGGCTGCTCAGGCTCTTCGGATCGCCGGAGAGGCAGGTGGCTTCATCGCAGATGCCTCCGTTTCCCGGCAGGCAATACACCTGTTTCACCCGCGCGGACTGGCGCAGCTTCCACACCAGGGCGTGCTCCCGGCCTCCACCACCAATGACTAAAACCTTCATATATGAAATCGGACCCAATTTACCGCGACTTGTGAGGATATAGCATCCGGCGCATTGCCGTCAGCAGGCACGCCAAATTGGGCCCGCCTGCACGCTTTCCGGCTCCAGTTCCACCTGCGTCCGCAACACCTAAATAAAGCAGGAACTTGCCCGGCCTGCGACATTAGACTTTATCCATGGACGAAATCACTTGCCCGGACTGTTCGGTTGCGATGGTGCAAATCGAAAGGACCACTTTCACCGGCCGCGACATGCGCGAATTTCAATGCCCCCAATGCGGGCGCAAACAGATCGTTGACTGCGGGAGGGCATTGTGGGAGATATTGTCAGAGGCCAACGAGGAATCCCGCAGAAAATAGACTCCTCGCTGCTCCGTACCCCGCCCGTATCTGTTCGCGGCTGGCTTTCCCGGATCTATGTTCATCCGCCAATCCGACGCAATAGAACTCATCCCACCATGGCGGTTTCCGGCGTTGTCCGGCTTGCCAGCAATTGCCGCAAGACGTATTGCAGGATTCCCCCATGCTCGTAGTAGAGAATCTCCTGCGGAGTATCGATCCTGACCAGCGCGCTGAATTCGGTGCAGCCCCCGTCTGCATTGGTGGCTCTTACCTGAACCTGCCTGCCGCCGGCAAACTTGCTTGCCAGCAGCGCCGGCAGCCCGATAATGTCATAGACCTCGTCGCCCTGAAGCCCGATTGATTCCGCATTCTCCTCCTGCAGAAATTGCAATGGCAGAATGCCCATGCCAACAAGATTGGAGCGATGTATGCGTTCATAGCTCTCCGCGATCACGGCGCGGATCCCCAGCAGAAGCGGGCCTTTCGCGGCCCAATCGCGCGACGATCCCGAACCGTATTCCTTTCCTGCCAGAACCAGCAGCGGAACGCCCTCGGCTATGTATTTCACTGAGGCATCAAAGATTGACATGATCTGGCCGCTGGGAAAATGCTTGGTAATGCCGCCTTCAGAGCCTGGCGCGAGCTGGTTGCGCAGCCGGACGTTGGCAAAGGTCCCGCGGACCATCACTTCATGGTTGCCGCGGCGCGATCCATAGGAGTTGAAGTCGTGCGGCTGCACGCCATGCTCCTGTAAATATTTTCCCGCCGGGCCGTTGGCCTTGATGGACCCGGCCGGCGAAATATGGTCGGTGGTCACGCTGTTGCCCAGTTTCGCCAATATGCGCGCACCGGTGATCTCCTTCACCGGCGCTGGACGCGCAGGCATGTCATCAAAATACGGCGCCCGCTTGATGTAGGTTGAGTCTGCGTCCCACGAGTAGGTTTCGCCCTTGGGGACGCTCAGCTTCTTCCACTCCTCATCGCCATCAAAGATCGTCTCGTAGTTCCTGGTAAACATTCCTGAATTGATGGCCTTGCCGACTGCGTCCTGCACTTCCTGTTGCGTCGGCCAGATATCGCGCAGATAAACCGGCTTGCCGTCTTTGCCTTTGCCCAGCGGGTCGTTCGTCAGATCAAGATCGATCCGCCCGGCCAGCGCGTAAGCTACCACCAGCGGAGGTGACATCAGGTAATTTGCCCGCACCTCAGAGTTGATGCGGCCTTCAAAATTGCGATTGCCGGAGAGAACTGAGACCGCGACTAATTGCTTTTCCGTGATGGCGTAGGAAACATCCTGCGGCAGCGGGCCGGAGTTGCCGATGCAGGTGGTGCACCCATAACCAACCACGTGGAATCCCAGCTGCTCCAGGTATGGAATCAGGCCGGCATTGCGGTAATACTCCGTCACCACGCGTGAGCCTGGCGCTAAAGAGGTCTTCACCCAGGATTTGCGCTTGAGCCCCTTCTCCACTGCTTTCTTTGCCAGCAGGCCGGCCGCCATCATCACCGACGGATTGGAAGTGTTGGTGCAGCTGGTGATCGCCGCAATCACCACCGATCCATCATGCAACTGCTCGAACACATCTTCGCCAATGTCTTTCTGCGCTGCGGGAACAGTCGGGTCTTCGGGCGCAATCGGCGTGCCGCCTTCGCCTTCGAAACGTTCCACCTGCTGCGGCGCAACCTTTCTGGCCGATTGTGCCGGACGCGGCCCGATCAGGGTAGGCATGGCCTGTTCAAATGATTCTTTCGCCTTGGATAACGGCGTGCGGTCCTGTGGGCGGCGCGGGCCGGCGACGCTCGGCTCTACTGTACTCAAGTCCAGCTCCACCACCTGCGAATATTCGGCGTCCTGGGTCTTTGCTGTGTGGAACAGGCCTTGCTCCTTGCAATAGGCTTCCACCAGTGCAATCTGATCGGCCGGACGCCCGGTGGTGCGGAGGTATTGAAGCGTGGTTTCGTCCACGGGGAAAATGCCGCAGGTCGCGCCATATTCGGGCGCCATGTTTGCGATGGTGGCGCGGTCCGCCAGCGGCAATGACGCCAGGCCCGGGCCAAAGAACTCCACAAACTTTCCCACCACCCCGGTCTTGCGCAGGATCTCCGTAACCGTGAGAACAAGGTCGGTGGCGGTGGAACCTTCACGCAGGTGGCCCCTCAGCTTGAATCCCACCACCTGCGGCAGCAGCATGGAAACTGGCTGGCCCAGCATGGCGGCCTCGGCTTCAATTCCGCCCACGCCCCAGCCCAGAACTCCCAGACCGTTGATCATGGTGGTGTGCGAATCTGTTCCCACCAGAGTATCTGGATATGCGACGGTCACTCCATCTCGCTTTTCCGCAAACACAACCCGCGCCAAATACTCCAGGTTTACCTGATGGACGATGCCCATATCGGGCGGGACAGCTTTGAAATTTCTGAAGGCTGACTGCCCCCAACGGAGGAACGCGTAGCGTTCCTTGTTGCGTTCGAACTCCAGTTGTGCGTTGGTGGCAAACGCGCCCGCCGTGGCAAACTCATCCACCTGGACGGAATGGTCAATCACCAGTTCCGCCGGTTGCAGCGGGTTAATCAGCTTGGGATCGCCGCCCATCTTCTTCATGGCATCGCGCATGGCGCCCAGGTCCACTACGGCGGGAACGCCGGTAAAATCCTGCATCAACACGCGCGCAGGCGTAAACGCAATTTCCTTTTCTGGAATCGACTGCGGCTTCCATTCGGCGAGGAAGCGCACGTCGTCCGCGGTCACGCTGCGGCCATTTTCCGTGCGCAGGAGATTCTCCAGAAGAATCTTCAATGAAAAAGGAAGCCTCTGGGGCGAGCAATCATGCTTTTCCAGGGCATCCAGACGGTAGATTTCGTATTCCTGCTTGCCGACGCGCAACTTCGAGCGGCTGCCAAATGAGTTCATCACATCACCCTCTTAACCTATTGGATTCGCCTTTGCCGCTGCACGCTCCACAAACCTCGGGAGCGCACGGTCCTAAAATTCGCCGCCGATCATCCGGTAAATCAGCAGGAGGTTCAAGCTGACGATCACGGCCGTGACCACATACGCCATGTAAGTCGTCCGCCGGCTGTTTACCAGGTCAGACATCACGGAGTAGGAGCGCGTCAGGATGACCAGGGGGACCAGAGCAAACGGAATCGCGAAACTCAGCACAACCTGAGATAGTAACAAAATTTTCAGGGGGTCGAGCTTGAGCGCGATCACCACGAGCGCGGGAATGATGGTAATGAGGCGGCGGAGAAACACGCTGAATTTGATGTCCAGAAAACCTTCAATGATCACCTGGCCGGCCATGGTGCCGACGGTCGACGATGAAAGGCCGGAGAAGAGCAGCGCCAGCGCGAACGCAGTCCCGGAAACGGCGGGCAAAAGAGGTTGTAGCGTGAGGTGGGCCTCATCGAAGCTGAAGGCGACGTTGTGCTTGTAAAATACCGCTGCCGCCATCACGATCATGGCTGAGTTGATCAGCCACGCGCCGTTCATCGCCGCCAGCACGTCCCACAGCTCATAGCGCAGGTGCCGCATGGTCAGCAGCCACTTCTCAGGATGGTCGCTGGCCGCGTCTTCCTTGACCCGATGCTGCACCAGCGCGGAGTGCAAATAGATTACGTGCGGCATTACGGTTGCGCCCATCATGCTTACCGCAATGTAGATACTCTTGGAATTGATCCTGGGCACTAGAACGCCCTTGGCTACGGAGCCCCAGTCAGGATGCACAATGAACATCTCAAACGCATAGCACGCGGCGATGGCAAAAACGAAGGCCATGATCAGCTGTTCCAGCCGCCGGAAGCCGTACAATTCAACCGCCAGCATCAAGAACACGACGACAGCGGTGATTAGCGCCGCGGCAAACAAAGGAATGCCAAACAGCAGGTAGAATCCCAGCGCTGCGCCCAGGAATTCGGCCAGGTCCGTGGCCAGCGCGGCCAGTTCCGCCGCCAGCCACAATGCGAAATTTATCTTCCGGGGAAAGTGGGCGCGGCAATTCTGCGGCAGCGTTTTGCCCGTGGCGATGCCCAGCTTCGCCGACAGATACTGGATGAGGATGGCCATGGCGTTCGACCACAGCAGCACCCACAGCAGCGTGTAGCCGAATTGCGCCCCGCCTTCGAAATTGCTCGCAAAATTGCCCGGGTCAATGTAGGCGACGCTGGCCACGAATGCCGGCCCGAAGTAACGCCACATCTCCCCGCGCTTGAGCGTGGGCAGCAATTTGAAACGAAATTTCCTGGGATTGTCTCCGGCAGCGGGCGACGACATAAAAGCATTTCAGTATAAGGGATTCCGTCAAAATTCATCAGAGCAGCCGGCGAAGTGCGGCATTTGGTCGGATTTTGCGCGTTCCCTCAATGCGCCGGCGGAGATTCCGTTGGCCCGAGTATTCGCACCTATCGCTGCATGGCGCGCAACACCAGCACCAGGTTGATGGCCAGCGTCAGTCCCGCCGCAATCAGCACCCCTTTGGCTGTCCGGGGCTTGTCCTGGCGCTGCAGCAAGCGCCAGATCGGCGTCACGTATCCCACCTGCACCACGCCAATCGCCCCAATGGCTACATAGGCCGCGGGCAGAAAGCGGTCACCCATCACCAGGAACAGCCAACCGGCTCCCAGTTCAACGATGTTCAGCAGCCAGCAGATGGCAAAGCCCGCGACCAGCGATCCCTGGTTGTTTCTGGATGGCATGTCTCATTGGAGCATAGAAGGCCAACCACAAAAAGGCCCGCTTTTGCGGCAGGCCCTTCTGATTAGTTCCGGTATGTGGTCCTGACTTCTGCAATCCGATTTGCAATTGCTGCTTACGGCACTAACTCCTGCTCGATGGTGGCGCCGCCCATATCTGCAAGCGTTGCTGTCATCTTTACCGGTTTGTGCGAATCTTTGGCCACCCACAAAGTCTGCTTGTCATTGCCGCCATCGGCTGAGCTCAGCTCCACTTTGTAAGTATCAAAGGTCCCGGCAGGGACGGTGACGTTCTCACTGCCCACCACCTTCAGTTGCAGCAGTTTTTCCTTCTGCTTCCGCACATCGAAGTTGCGAAAGGTAGTGGCGTAGCCATCAGCCAGCGGCAGCGCGGCGATGGTGAGTTCAGAGGCTGAAGCATCGGCAAAGATCGGCCCGCCCAGGTCCGCGGCGATGGGCCGGTCCTGGCCGTTCACATTCATGCTGCCCGTGGCTTTGTTGTTGGCGAAGGCAATATCAATGGTTGCCGGCCCTTGCTTAATGGAGCGTTTATCCACCACCAGAGTGCCCTTCTCCAGCGTGGTTACATCACTGGCACTTCCCATTGGCGACTCCATGGTCCCGGTTGCCACCCATTTTCCATTGTCTTCCTTAATGGAGGTGGAGATGTCCACGGCGATCTCCTGTCCGCCCATGGAAATCTTGGCTTTGTACTTGTACGAACCCGGCCGCAAATCCATTGCGGGCTTGGGAACGCCAACCGAGTTTGCGTCCACTTTCTTTGCCAGGACAACCGTCTTGGGATCAACCGTGACTTCTTTCAGGCGCGCCACCACGGCGGGAGTCCCGCCTTCTTCCGCGCGGCCGCCCAGATATTTCGCTAAAAACTTTTCCGCCGCCATGGTCGCGGCCATGTTATTCACGGGACGGGCAAATCCGTGGCCTTCGTCGGGAATGAGGAGGTATTCCACAGGGAAGCCGCGGTCGCGCAAGGCAATCAATATCTGCTCTGACTCTGCATGATTGACCCGGGGATCATTGGCTCCCTGCGCGATCAGCAGCGGCGTCTTGATCTTATCGGCTGCAGTGAGCGGCGATGCGGCTTTCAATACCGCTCTCCCTTCTTCCGTGGTCGGGTCGCCCATGCGGGCATACATGGTTTTGCGTCCAGCTTCCCAATAGGGCGGGATGGAATCCAGCAGGGTGATCAGATTGGATGGCCCAAACAGATCGACCGCAGCGGCGTAGACATCCGGCGTAAAGGCAACACCGGCCAGCGTGGCATAGCCGCCGTACGAGCCGCCGAAGATACCGACGCGTTTGGGATCGCTGATGCCCTGCGCCACCAGGTACTTCACGCCCCAGGTAATGTCATCCTGCATAGTCTTGCCCCACTGCTTGTTGCCGGCATTGAGAAACTTCTTGCCGTAGCCGGTGGAGGCGCGGAAATTGGGGCTGAGAACCGCATAGCCGCGATTGGCCAGGAACTGCACGTACGGGTTATAGCCCCAATAATCCCGGCCCCATGGACCGCCATGAGGAAAGATCACCGTAGGCAGGTTCTTAGCCGGAATGCCTTTCGGCAGGGTCAGGTATCCGGGGATTTCCAGCCCATCTGATGATTTGTAGCGGACTGGCTCCATTTTTGCCAATGACTCGCGCGGCAATTTTTCGCGGACCGTGAACTGCTTCACCAGCTTGTGCGCCTTGCGATCGAAAATGTAGGTCACGCCCGGCTCGGTATCGCTGTGCGCAGTCACCAACCAGAGTTGCTCGTCACGTGTACGTGAAGGAAAGCTGAGTTCCATTCCTGGAAGTTTGCCCTGCAGCCATTTGTAATCGCTCTCGAAGCCTTTGTCCTTGAAGTAAACCCGTTCCTTGTCATCCACGTACGTGGTGGATACCAGTTCATCGGTGACCTCGGAGAACATGACGCCGCCAAGATCAACCCGCTTCATGGGATCGGATTCCACCATCTCGATTTTGCCGGTCTCTGGATCGAACTGTTCCAGCGCAACCAGGTCGACATCGTCACCCTTGTTGGTTTCCAAGTAGATGCGCTTGCCATCCTTGTTGAATTCCAGCGGATCGCAGGTTTCAAAGACGTTGCAGGAATACACCTTGGTCAGCTTGTCAGGGTCCACGCGCAGGATTTCGGTATCACCGTTGTCAGCGGAGCGGACAGCCAGGCGCAGATTACCTTTCAGGTCAAACGCCCAGCCGGCGATCTTGTCAGTGTTCTTACGCACCAGAGTCTTTTCTCCGGTGGAGATTTTCAGCTTGTAGAGATCGTGCCACGCCTTATCGCGATCATTGAGCCCGATGAAAATCGTGTCGGGATCATTTTTAGGAACGTCGATGATCTGGACCCGCACGCCTTTCAAGCCGGTAAGATCGCGCGAAGGCGGCGCACCGGCGCCGGCCGCAGGCTTGGCTGCCGGATCCACTGCATACACGTTGAAATTCTCGTCGCCGTCATTATCTTTGGCGTAGAGGATGTATTTGCTGTCACGGCTCCAGAAATAGCCTGCCACCGGACGCTTTGCCTCGGTGGTCATCAGCCTTGCCGCCGTGAATGGTTCATCCACGCCTTTGACGTAGACGTTGCGCGTGTCCTTCCACGGCTTCAGGAACGACAGGTATTTCCCGTCAGGAGAAATCTGCGCGCCCGCTATCTCCGGGTTGCCGAATATTACTTCCCGCTCGATGATCGGGGGCAGGCCGCCGGTCTCGGGGGCTTTCTTGTCTTTTTCCCACGCTCCCGCTGAAGCCATCAGCAACGCGAGGCACAACATGCTCTTGAATAACTTGTTCATGGAAGGAATTTCCTTTCTCTCAAGGAGAACAAACACGGATCGAGTGACGCTGTACACGAAATTGTCAACGCCCGGGGCCATTGCTGTCCAGTAATAATGGGCCTTATGCGAACAGTAGTCTTTTAATCCGACCATTCATAGCTTCCCGGAGATCTGGGAGAAATGAGCGAACGTATGGTTTCTTCTATATGACGTGGCGACACGCAGGCCGGTTAACGGGCTATCGCGACAGGGATACAAATAACTGAGGTGTTCCGGCCAGAGGGTTGAGCGACCAGAGTGAAACGCAACACGGGCTGACGCCATTCATGCAGCGCCAGCCCGCCGTTGTTTGGTTTGTAAAGCAACGTGCTTCAGGCGTTTGCCACCAATGCAGCCAGACGATCCAGGCTCTCATTCCAGCCCTGGTCCATCCCAGAGAGCGCCTGTGCGGTCATGGGCGTAGCCTTGACGACTTTGGCATGCAGGGTGAGTTTGGTTTTTCCATTGTGTTCAGCGAAGGTGATGGTGTTCATGACCTCAAGCTCGGCGTTGCCCTTGCCATCCATGAACGCCTTGCTGGTAAAGACAATGCGATCTGGCGGTGTGATCTCATGAAAGACGCCTCCCATGGGATACACCTCGCCATAGGGTGCGTGCATGTGAATGTTGATGGCCCCGCCCGGCCGCGGGTCGATCTCGCATACCGGATTGGTGAAGCCCTTGGGGCCCCACCAGCGCGCCAGCTGTTTTGCGTCAGTCCATGCCTGGAAGACGACTTCGCGTGGGGCATCAAAAATGCGTGTGAGATGAAGTTCCTTTTGCAGGTTTGCCGCAGTGTTGCTTTGTGTAGCCATAATTTTCTCCGATCATGATGACGTTCGATAGATGAATGTGTTTGGTGCGTGCCGACGCGGTCCGCGTGCGCGGTCTAGGCCGGCCAGCCGAGTTATTTAACTGGGCCACCGATGTTGCTTAACGTCGCAAGGGCGCCAGCGCGCGGAGCCGTTCCTCGCGCAGATAAATTCCCACCCATACCACCACGCCGACAATTATCGGGATGAAAAACGGCTCGCCGGCGCGAACATGGGTTGCCGTGGCCCCGCCCAGGTATGCTGTGAGCATGACCGCGCCAAAGATCGCTGTACGAGGGACCGCGTAAAGCAGTATGCATACCAGAAAGACAATTGAGATTGGCATGGCCACATTCGCCGGATAGCCCAGACGCACCATTTGCTTCTGGCTTTCCGCCTGGTTCAGCAGGCCAAACAAGAAGCCGGTGAGCAGCAAGGCAACCACCAGGCCGCTGATGATCCGTCCTGCCCACAACATTTTTTTTGCTGCCGAAGTTGTCGGTGTTGCTGTTTGCATAAACGTTCCTCCGTACGGGCGTTTCTGAATTTTTTGTCCGCCAGCCTGCGGACCGTTCCAGCTAGGCTTGGGCCTTTGCCAGGTACTCGGCCAACTGGTCCAGAGTGCCTTTGAAACCCTGCTGCATTGACTCGCGGCCAGCAATAAACGTCTGGCGTTCTTCTTGAGTGGCGTTGATGGGCTGCGACTTCATGATCACCGTTGTCTTGCCGTCGCGCTCGGAAAAAACCAGGGAAGACAGGATTTCGACAGGCCAGGTTGGACTGAGCGGATGGCGTTGCGGACGGCCTTCTGCGTCAGAAAATGAAACGACAAAAGAGAGGCGCTCCGGGGGAACGATTTCGCGATAGACAAACCTGCCCCACATCTCATGGCCGTCAGGCGAACGCATGCAGTAGTGAAACATGCCGCCCGGGCGCAGGTCGAGCTTGCAGGAAACCCAGGAAAAGCCTTTTGGCCCCCACCATTGGGCCAGGCGTTCGGGCTCGGTCCAGGCCTTAAACACCAGTTCGCGGGGAGCGTCAAGGATGCGCGTCAGCTGAAACTCTTCCTGGGCGCGCTCACTGGCGGGATGACTGCTTTTTTCCACCACGTTTCTTCTCCTTCAGGGAATCTTGTTGTTTCAATTCGCGCAGATATGCGTCCAGCTGATCAAAGCGCTGTTCCCAGATAATGCGATAGTGCTCCACCCACTCGGAGATGTCCTTGAGGGGCTGGGGTTGAATACGGCAGGGCCGCCACTGCGCCTCGCGGCCGCGCGCGATCAGCCCCGCGCGCTCCAGCACCTTCAAATGCTTGGAAATGGCCGGCATGCTCATGGAAAACGGCTCGGCCAGCTCTGTCACCGATGCCTCTCCCGACGCCAGCCGGGCCAGAATGGCCCGCCGTGTGGGATCGGCCAGGGCAGCGAAAGTCGCGCTGAGATGATCTGTCATCCGTAGTAAACCTATCGGTTAAATAACCAATAGGTTAAATATAGCAGGCGTGGCGCTGGTGTCAAGCTCCTTGGGAAGAAAAATTGCAGTGGATGAAATGCCCTGTAAGCCTGCAGAACGCTATGTGCCGAAACGCTCAGCGGCGCGGGCTTTGGCCTTAGCCGCTTCTTCTTCGCGGTTCTTGGGTGGGGCGTTGGTCTCGAGCGAATCCATGAGCCGCGAGCAAATGGCGGCGACGTCAGCGATGGCGGCGTTGAATGCGGCCTCGTTGGCCTGTGAAGGTTTGTTGAAGCCCGTAATCTTCCTTACAAATTGCAGGGATGCTGCTTGAATTTCGTCGGAGGTGACTGGCGGATCGAAGTTATAGAGCGTTTTGATGTTGCGGCACATAATTGAATATTTAACCGCAAAGGACGCGAGGAGCGCAAAAGAATTGCCCGTTCGCGTTGACTTCCGCCCCTTCCCAAAACCCCGTCCCGGCGGGATAATATGTGTTTATCTGGTACTTATCTTGTCCCGCTGGAGCCCCGGACCCTCTTGACCAACAGCTAGCAGTCCAAGTAGAACTCTTCGATTCGAATCGCCTGCTAATCTGGCCGGGCCCCGCTCTTTGAAGGAGGCACTTTGAAGGTTTACGAAGGCAAGGACATCCGCAATCTGGTGGTCATCGGGCATTCCCACTCCGGCAAGACATCCCTGGTTTCTGCCATGCTGTACACCGGCGGCGCGACACCCAAGCTGGGCCGCGTGGATGACGGCTCCACGGTAACCGATCACGACGAAGAAGCCATTGCCCGGCAGATGACCATCTCCACCTCCATTGCCTCGCTGGAGTGGCATAACACCAAGATCAACCTGTTTGACTCGCCGGGCTTCACCATGTTCGCGCATGAAGCGCGGGTTGCAATGTCTGCCGCTGAAGCCGCGCTGGTGGTGGTGGACGGCGTTTCCGGCGTGGAAGTAGTCACGGAAAAAGTCTGGCAGTACGCGGAAGAAATCAACCTGCCGCGCGTGATCTGCGTGAGCCGCATGGACCGCGAACGCGCCAACTGGGAAACCGCTCTCGAAAGCCTGATCAGCGCTTTCGGACGCCTGGTGGTTCCGGTGCAGATTCCCATCGGCAGTGAGAAGAGCCTGAAAGGCGTGGTCGACCTGGTCACCATGAAGGCCTACACCTATGACATGGGCGGCAACGGTAAAGGCAAGGAAGGGCCTATTCCGGCCGATCTTGAGGCCGCGGCCAAAGAAGCCCATGAAAAGCTGGTGGAGATTGTTGCCGAAGGCAAAGACGAGCTGATGGAGGAATTCTTTGATAAAGGCACCATCGCGGAAGAGCACCTGATTCCCGCGCTGCATGAGGCCATCAAGGAAGACAGAATTTTCCCTGTGCTGTTCGCCTCCGGCCTGGGCAATATCGGCACTGACCACCTGATGGATTTTGTGGTGGACTACTTCCCCACCGCCGCCGAGCATGCCGCGGTGCACGCAGAGCCCGCCAGCGCCGGCAACGGCCATGGCATCGATCTCAACGTCAGCGACGCCTCCCCGACTTCACTCTACGTGTTCAAGACGGCGAATGATCCATTTGCCGGACGCATTACCTACTTCAAGGTCTTCTCCGGCGTGGTGAAGAATGATGCGACCCTGCAGAACTTTACCCGCAGCACTTCGGAGAAGCTGGCACATCTCTCCATACCCCAGGGCAAGAACCTGGTGCCGGTGCCTGAGTTGCATGCAGGCGACATCGGCGCGGTGGCCAAGCTGCGTGACACGCTAACCGGCGACACTCTGGGCGACAAGACCAATCCCATCCGCTTTGCCGGCGTGACGCTGCCGGACCCGGCGATTACATTTGCCATTGAGCCCAAGTCGCGCAACGACGAGGACAAGCTTTCCAACGGCCTGCACAAGCTCATGGAAGAAGATCCCATGGTGCGCTTCTTCCGCGACGAGCAGACCAAGGAATTCCTGATCGCGGGCACGGGCCAGCAGCATATTGAAGTGCTGGTCTCCAAGCTCAAGAAGCGTTATCACACTGAGGTGGTTCTAAAAGCGCCCAAGGTTCCATACCGTGAAACCATCCGCGGTAAGGCCGACGTGCAGGGGCGCCATAAAAAGCAGAGCGGCGGGCACGGCCAGTACGGCGACTGCAAGATCAAGATGGAGCCGCTGGAGCGCGGCAAGGTGTTTGAATTCGTCAATGATATTTTTGGCGGGTCGATTCCACGCAACTACATTCCCGCGGTGGAAAAAGGCATTGTGGAAGCCGCGGCGCGTGGCTATCTGGCCGGCTTCCCGGTGGTGGATTTCCGCGTGATCCTCTACGACGGCAGCTACCATGACGTGGACTCGAACGAACTCTCATTCAAGACCGCGGGGCGCATCGCGTTCAGGAAGGCCATGGAAGTGGCCAAGCCCACGCTCCTGGAGCCGATCATGAAGGTTGAGATCAGCATTCCAGACGAATTTGCCGGCAGCATCATGGGCGACCTGAACTCGCGGCGCGGACGCATCCAGGGCATGGACAATAAGGCGGGCAAGACCATCGTCAAGGCTGAGTGTCCGATGGCGGAGATGCTGACCTACGGCGCAGACCTAACGTCGATGACGCAGGGCCGCGGCAGCTTCAACATGGAGATGGGTCACTATGACTATGTTCCGGCCATTTTGCAGGAAAAGATCATCAGCCAGGCCAAAGCCGAACGCGGCGAACTGGTGGAAGTGGAAGAGTAAACACAACCGAAATTTGGGCAGGGTCGCTTAATTGCGGCCTTGTTTTTTGCCGCCGGCATGTCTCTGCGTCGCGCGAATCTTGCCGCTCTTCGCGGGACTGAAGCTGGTTCGCCGCTTGCGGTCGTTTTTCTGGATGGTGCGCTCGATGCCGGCATTCAGATCGCAGCCAAACAGCCGGCAGAACCCTTCCATTACAAAAACCATGTCGCCCAGTTCGTCTTCCACGGCGACCTTGGATTCGTCGCGAAGCACGGCGCGGGTCAACTCACCGAGTTCTTCAGCCAGCAGGCAGAGCCAGAGATGCCTGCTTTGATTTTCAGGGCTCAGGCCAAACTCTTTGTGAAAGCGCTCCACCGAACGCGCCAGATCATTCTTGATCACCGAGGTTCTCCGATCGAAACAAATGCGCCGGCACAAATGCGCCATGAGGCGTCAGGATTGCAGGAAGGGCTCGCCGGTCTTCAGGCAGCGTTCCGCCCGCTGCAATTCGCGGCCCACGTACATGGCGTGGCTTATCTCTGAAATCGCCCGCGCCTTCCCCAGTTCATGTTCAATGGCCTGGCTGGTGGCGCCTTCAAAGCGGTTCACTGTCATACCCTGGAAGCGTTGCACCACCTTGATCCGGCCTTCATCCAGTGTGATTTCAAAATGGCCGTTCGGGTCCTCGCGGTAGTGCTTGTAACCCTTCTTGTATTTGTCGATGACGGAGAGGACCTTCTGCATCTCGCTCATCCGGAGGCTGATCGATTCGCTGATCATCACCAGCGGCCCGATGGGAATCTCAGTGGCCGCGGCTACCTGCTGCAGAAGCCGGATGAGCCCGTAACAGTTCATGATCCACGCCGTGGCGGCGTTATGGGCGCGGAAGGTAGCGGTCAGAGTCAGGCGGTCGTCATAGACCCGGAAGAAAAGACTGGCCAGGCACGGCACTTCTTCGCCGCTAAGGTCAATACGCGTGTCCCAGAGCGCGACGTAGGCATGGCGGCTGCCGCGCTCGTCTTTCAGGATGCGCGCACATTCTTCCAGCGTGTCGAGCCCGAAGTGGCTGCGTAGCCGCGAGCCGTAGGTGTAATCGATATCGGGCGGGCAGACCGGATCAAGAAACTTTTCCTGGTAGCGTTCCAGTTCGGCGAGATCAAGGCCGTATTCCTTCAGCGTCTCAGAACTTTCCGGCCGGGGATCGCGGATGACGGCGCGCAAGTTCAACAATTCACGGCGATCACCCTGTGCGGTGTCCACGCTATTTTTTCTGCCAAACTCTGAGAGCACAAAGATCGCTTCCCGCCAGGTCTCGCAAGGGGTATCAGCGGCCACGTCCTGGGCCACGGGATCGCTTGGCTTGGTGTCCACTTTCATTTCCGGCAAGGTAATGCTGATGCGCTCGCCCGCCGAAGTGGAATCGCCGCTTTGCAGAAATGCTTTCAGCGCTCCCCGGTCCCAGGCCCTGAGGTCTTCACCCAGATCGAGTACCCGAGGCTTCTGGGGAAAAAGCTCAGGCAAAAGCAAAGCGGGCAGGCGGCGAGTGGTGCCCTGAATGGTGATGGTGTTGTATTTCAGGTCAAGATCGGTGATGCCCCGGGCAAAAAAGTTCACCAGCGCATCGCGAGAGTCGGAGAGGTTTTTGCCCAGAAGGACCAGCGAATGAATTTGCGGATTGTAGAGCAGGTTGGCCAGCATCTGCGGCAGGCCGTCGCCATAGAGGTTGGCAATCACGGCGATCTGGGAGGTGGCGTGGGCAAAATCGATTCCCGCTTCTTCCAGCATCATCTGGACCACATCCGCCTTGGACCAGAGGGTGACTACGGCAAACCGTCCCGCGGGGTTCACGATGCGGATCTTGTCAGCGAGATACAGCGGCTCAAAATGCAGGCCGCCACTGATGTCAGGCAGGGTCATAGAAGCCATAAGGATCTCTTGCACGCCGAACCGATTACCGGGCTGGCCGAAAACATTTCCCGCCGGCTCATGCCTGCCCTTTTCCGCGAGACACGCTCAAATTGGAGAAAGGCCCGGTGAAATCACGGTAAAGCGATTTGTGATTTTCGATTCTATGCCACTTTTTCAAAATCTTCTCGCCGCGTTCGTCGGCCAACTGTGCCACTACGGCCACATCATCCCAGCCCTGGATATTCGGGTAGGCATAGTAAGGAAATGTTTTGGGAATGCCGCGCACGAAAACCACCTGGGGGATCACCCACTCCAGCCGCGCAAGATACACGCGATGCATGCCGTCACAGATCAGGTTGACGACGTGGCCGTTCGCTTCAATCGATTCCTCTACCACGGGCGGCAGCAGGCCGATCGGCTGCGATTGCCCTTCTATTTCCATTTCGATGAAGCCATTCAGGCCCAGCAGATCGACGCCGTGGCGCGCCAGCTCGTGACGGAGGTTGCGCTGGCGCTCCAGATTTTCCTGCAACACATAGTGCTGGGCTGGGGCAAGATGGTCCGTGGAGATACGCTCCACGGAGATGCTGGCGTCTTTGTAAGGCAGGGCGTTGGGATTGCCTGAGAGCGGAACCGTCCGCATTCTCGAGACCAGCTCATCGACTCCATGCTGCCTGACCTTAAGTATTTTGATAGGCACTAAAAAGCTCCTCGGTAACAGCAGATTGTAGCTCCACGATGGAAGCCAGAGTGAAATCGGGGCGGGGCAGCCGGCCTTGAGTTACGCCCCTCAGCGCGGATGCTTCGCGGTCCGCTCGCGACAATATCCATGCGGTTCTCATCCCGAGATCAATCGCTGGAGCGATATCGTTGTCATAGGTATCGCCGATCATCAGCGTGCGCTCAGGGCCGGACTTGAGCGCGCGGAGCGCTGACTCAAAAAAAGCCCCTTCCGGCTTCTTCAAGCCGGTCTTGCAGCTCAGGTGCCTGACGGCGACGACGCGTTCTATTTCAGGAGAGACCCTGGCAAAGGCGCGGTAGTACGGAGGCCAGATATCGGAAAGCAGGCCGATGGTTTTTCCCGAACGCGCGAAGAATTGCACCGCTTCCAGCGCTCCAGGAACAGACGTTGCTCCGGTTTCCTGCTCGCGCCACAGTTGTCCGATGAAGTCGGAGTCACCTTCTCTGAATTGAACACCGAGCGCGGCCAAGGCATCGGCAACATCCACCGGGCCCCGAAAATCCGTGCACATCAGGGCGCGCCCAACTTTGCCCGCGAGATCAGCAGAGAGACCAAAGCGACGGGTCAACTCTTTGACCAGGCTGATGGGTGGTCCCATGATGAGCGTGGAGCCAATGTCGAAGAGAACGGCGTCAATGGAATCGAGGAGGTTAGGCATGGCGCGGGTCCGAGGCTCCGCGCAGACCGGCGGCGATGCGCTGTTGCAGGAAATCCGTCAGCGCTTGTCTCCCATGATTTTGCTGGCCAGCGGCGTTGTCTGGTTCACATACTTGCTCGACCGTCGCTTGCCGTAAGGAACTTCAGCCGGCGAAGACAGCGGCTCGAAGGTAAAAGAGCAGATTCTCATGCCCGGATACAGGCCGACGGGAATGATGCCGACATTGCCCAGTTCCAGCGTGGCGTTGCCAACCCAGCCGGGATCAAAGACGCTGGCCGTGCCGTGAACGATGATTCCCAGCCGACCCAGGCTGCTGCGGCCTTCCAGCCGGGCCAGGATGTCAGCTGGCAGCTCCATGGATTCCTTGGTAATGCCCAGCACCATCTGCCCAGGATGCAAAACAAATGTTTCATCATCGGCAACCGTCACCTGGCGCATGACCTGTTCCATGTCAACGCCGTTGCGGAGATCGATGAACGGGAACTTACTGTGCTCAAAAACGCTGAACACGTTACCCAGGCGGAGATCGATGGAACAGCTGCCAAGCTGGGTTTCAAAATCGATTGCGGGGGTCAGCCGGATTTTTCCGGACTCGATGTGCTGACGGATATCACGGTCCGATAGGACCATTCAGTACGCTCCTTGATTCTGATCGCTGCGGAGGTCACGGAAGGACGGGTGCCAGACTGTTTCCGGGCCCAGAAGCAGGGCGCTTCAGTCCAGGCTTTCGCCCCTTGCAATTCCGGACATGTAGCGCGCTTGCTCTGGGCGATTTTACTTGAGCGATGGCGTGGTTTCAACGGCACAACTAGCGGGCTTGCTGCCAGGATTTCCACAGGAGCAGGCCTTGCCGGAGGGATTCAGCGCGACGCACCTCAAAGGTTGGCGCGCAAGGGCGACGATGCGATTAGGACTTTGCCTAATCGCTCATCGACCGCACCAAAGCTATTCGTACTTGAGCGCGCGCAGCGGTTCAATGTTCATCGCACGCCGCGCCGGGATGAATGACGCCACCAGCCCAACCACAGCCAGCAGCAACACGACGGCGATCAGCGTCACCGGATCTTTGGGGGTTACGCCAACCAGCAGCGACCCGATACCGCGTCCGGCAATGAAGGTCAGTACAAGTCCAATGAGCAGGCCTGCGCCGACGAGGACAAATCCCTGGCGCACGACCATCTTGAGGATGTCACTGCGATTGGCCCCCAGTGCCATGCGTACGCCGATTTCATGCGTGCGCTGCGCGGCCGCGTAGGAGATGACGCTGTAAACGCCAACCAGAGCCAGCACCAGGCCAAGCAGGCCAAGAGCGACCGTGAAGCGCGTGCCCATGCGATAGAGGAAAAAGCCATTGGCTCCGCCAAGCGACTGTTCCATGGTCTGGACGTCAGTCACGGGAAGACCGGGGGCGAGATCGCGAATTTGCTGTTCCACAGCCGGAATCAACGACTCCGGGTCAATAGCGGTGCGGAGCTGCAACGTCATGAAAGTTGAGGGGTTCTGCGCCTGAGGCTGGTAATAAAACAGGGTGGTGTCATCGACGGGATCGTTGTACTTACCCTGCCTGGTAACTCCCACCACTTCAAGGAACGGGCCTTCGACGCCTTTGGCGCTGAAGCGTTTTCCCACGGGATCCTGATTCGGCCAGAATTTCCTGGCCATGGCTTCATTGATCACCACTACCATCGGGGTCTTATCAGTATCCTGGTCATTGAAAAGGCGCCCGCGGAGCAACGGAATACGCATGGTTGTGAAATAGGAAGGATCAACCATGTTGTAAAACGCAATGGGCACCGCATCCTTGGTGGAGACGGCCTGACCTTCAGGGTAAACCGGACTATTTTCATTGGAGTAGCCCATAGGCACGCTCGCGGCAACGCTGGCTGACTGCACGCCGGGCAGAGCGCGGACACGGTCTAGCATGTCGCGCACGAACTGCTGGGTGCGCGGGACGTCAAAGCCGATGACCCGGGTCTCCATGGTCAGGTTGAGGACGTTGTGCGGATCAAAGCCGAGATAAGCGTGCTCCGCGTTCTGTGCGCTGCGAACGAACAAGCCCGCCACCACTAGCAGCATCAGTGACACGGCCACCTGCGCCACAACCAGCGCGCTCCGCACGCGGGATTTCCCCGAGCCAAGAATGCCACGGCTGCCTTCATGCAAGACCTTGTTGAAATCCGACCGGGCAGCACGCCACGCCGGAGCCAGTCCTACGAGCAAGCCAGTGACGAGTGCAATGCCAAGGCCAAAAGCAAAGACGCGCCAGTCAAAACTGAAATCGAACTTGATGGGGATGTTGGCAATTTCCAGGCGAATCGAGCTCACCAGCCGGCCCGCCCAAATGCCGATCACCACGCCGAGAATTCCACCCATCGACCCAAGAAGAATGCTTTCGGTAAGCAACTGGCGCACGATGCGAACACGCGCCGCACCCAGGGCGGTACGGACGGCCATTTCGCGCTCCCGCGCCGTGGCGCGTACCAACACGATGTTGGCCACATTGGAGCACGCCAGCAAGAGGACTCCGCCGGCCAGAAACATGAAGACCAGGCCGACGATCACCATACCGTTGGCGGGATCGGGTTCCGGACGGGCCAGCCGCTCAGGATAAAGGTGAAAACTCACGCCCTTATGCGTATCAGGAAATTGCTGATTGAGGCGCTGCGCCACCACGTTGGTGGAAGATTGGGCCTGCTGGCGCGATACGCCCGCAGCAAGAAAACCCAGGATGGCAAGATCATGGGCGTCGCGTTTGGTCCAGTAGTCGTTTCTGTCCTTGTTCTGGATCCACAGAGTGCGCATTCCCAGCGGCAGATAGGCCTGCATGTCGACCAGAGAATACAGACCATGGAAACCTTCCGGCGCCACACCGATGATGGTCACGGAGTGGCC
Source organism: Candidatus Angelobacter sp. (assembly GCA_035762225.1). Taxonomy (GTDB): domain Bacteria; phylum Acidobacteriota; class Terriglobia; order Terriglobales; family Acidobacteriaceae; genus Angelobacter. The sequence goes on along the minus strand of DASTPO010000218.1, from coordinate 1,289 downwards.
ATTCATGCGCACCTGCCGGCCGATGACCGACTCGTCGCCGTTGAAGCGCTTTTTCCAGTAGCTATACCCCAGCACCGCTACATTTTCTGTTCCGTTTTTCTCGGTCTCCGGTCCAAAAATAAATCGTCCCAGCGCAGGCTTGAGGCCAAGAGCCTGAAAATAGTTTGCGCTTACATAGCTGAACAAGAGCGGCTCGGCTTTGCCGTCAACTTCCATTCCCGCCAGGCTGAGGGAATAACCTAGAACGCTGGAGAAACCCTGCGACTGGCTGCGAATATCCTGAAAATCAGGATAGGAAAAGCGGACGAATGGGTCGCCTCCCTGGGGCTGGCCGCCGAAAACCACCAGGCGGTCAGCATTGGCGACGGGCAGCGGACGAAGCATGAGGCCGTTGATGGCACTGAAGATCGTGGTATTCGCGCCAATGCCCAGAGCCAGCGTCAGAACTGCCACCATGGTCATGGCGGGGTTTTTCAATAGCATGCGGGTCCCATAACGGATGTCCTGAAGCAGGATGCCCATAAATTCCTCCAGAAGCCGGCGCAAATGTCAGCGAATACGGTTCATTGGCAATTTGATGGCCGATTTGCAGATTTCTTCCAAGCAGTTCAACCTAAAAGGTAATACGAATCAAACAGCGCAGAGGTTCCTGGGAAACCGGTGTGCGGATTCGAACAGTTGATGGCCGAAATGAACAACTCCTCCCGGTTTCAGGATGGCCCGTCCCTGGAAACCGACTGGGTTCGCGGCAGGATTGCACGGCTCTTTCGAAATCACTGCGGCTAAAGGACAATAAGTAAATCAAAACGATGACGAGCGTTCGCATCGACAAGTGGCTGTGGGCGGCAAGGTTCTTCAAGACCCGCGCCCTGGCGCAGCGCGCCTGTGAGCTGGGCAGAATCGAATCCAACCATCACCTGGCCAAGCCGGCGCGGGAGGTTAAGGTGGGAGACATGCTGCAGATCAAGGCTGCCGAAGACTTTCAGGTAGAGGTGTTGCAATTGAGCGAGGTGCGCGGCCCGGCGGCAGTGGCGCAAACGCTCTATCGTGAAACCGAGGCCAGCCTGGAATCGCGGTTAAAGGCGCGGGCGGAGCGCAAAGCCATGATCGATTACTCACCGGCGCCGGCAGGGCGGCCATCCAAGCGCGACCGGCGGAAGATCATCCAGTTCCGGGAAGAGCACAACCGCTAGCGGCGGGAACGACGGCTGAGCGGTCAAAGCTCATCGATCAAAGATCAAAACTATTTCTTGTGTCTGGCTTCATTCTTCTTCACGCGCGCTTTCACA
>DASTPO010000217.1:0-4446 GCA_035762225.1 Candidatus Angelobacter sp. | reverse complement strand
GGAAGCGGTTAAGGCGGCCATTGCCGGCTCGCCGCAGGCGCAACAGTCTCGCAACGCACTTTGCCAGTTCTGGAACGAGCACCAGCAGGCGGGAACGCAGAACGACGTAACGCCATATCTGTCATTGGCGCTGGAATTAGGGCCCCCGCCGGCGTTCAGCCCCACGTTGCCGGAAGCCGATCTGGCCCCCGACGCCGCGCGCGTGCTGGGCGTGGTCTCACTTCTGCAAAAGTTTTATCAGGCCGCCGGGCTCCACGCCATCTGGCAGAAATTTCAAGGGCAATATCAGGGACTGGTATTGCGCCTGCACGATCCTGTCTCCAATGTGCTGGTTGACACCGACCGTTACCTGAAGCTGCCATTCAATAATTATCCCGGCCAGCGCTTTGTGATTTTTCTGGAGCCACTGTTTTCGCCCACTCAGGTGGATTCCAGAAATTACGGCACGAATTACTTCATGGTTGTTTCTCCTGATCGCGAAGGCCGCGTCCGTTTTCCCGAGATCCGCCACACCTACCTGCACTTTGTTCTCGATCCCATGGCCCTGACGCACGCGCAGGGCTTGAATGATCTGCAGCCCATCCAGCAGGAATTGCGCAAAGCGCCGATGGCCGCACCTTTCAAGGATGATATTTCGCTGCTGGTGAATGAATGCCTGATCCGCGCCATTGAGGCACGGCTTACTTTTCCCAGATCGAATGAGGCCGCCCGCAACGCGTCGGTCACCCGCTCCGTGCAGGAGGGTTTTGTGCTGACCCGCTCTTTCTATGAAGAGCTGGCGGGATTTGAAAAAGAGTCGGTTGGATTGAAGGACGCCTACGGCGACCTCCTGCACGGCATCAGCCTGGAGCGGGAACGAAAACGGGCGCGTGAAGTTAACTTCCTTTCCGAAGCTTCTCCGGAAGTGGTGACGGCGCTCCAAGCCGTGCCTGATGAAGACCACCAGTTGGATGTGGCCGAACAGAAGCTGGGAGTCGGCGACCGCGAGGGAGCGGCCAAGATAGCGAGCCAGGTGCTGCAGCACAATCACGGCGGCGATCAGCCCGGCCATGCATCCTTTATCCTAGCCCGCATCGCCAGCCTGTCGGGAAAGATGGAGGAGGCACGCACCGGCTTTGAACAGACGGTAGCGACCGTGCATGATCCGCGGATATTGGCCTGGAGCCACATTTATCTCGGGCGGATTTATGACATTCAGTTGAATCGAGGGCTTGCAGTGGAACACTATCAGGCGGCGCTGGCCGCGGGTGATCCTTCAGCGGATACGCGCAAGGCAGCCGAGGTCGGGCTCACCAATCCCTATCAGGCACGGGGGCCCGCCAAGCAGTGAAGGAATATATGAAGACTGTTGTGCTTATCCTGGTGATTTGCGCCGGCGCCGCGTTCGCGGAGCAGCAGCCGTCGCCGAGCGCTGCGCCCGCACGGCACGTACCCCAGGCCAAAACGCATGCAGAATACAACGATTACAACGCTGCGTATGCCATCAACGGCGGAGCGGCCATGGAGAAGGCCGCGGACGACTTTGCCGCGAAGTATCCCACCAGCGAGTTGCGCTCCTATCTTTACGCTAAAGCTCTGCACGAATATCAGTCTGAAGACAATCCGGCCAGAATGCTGAGCACGGGAAACAAACTGCTGCAAATCGATCCCGACAACGCCATTGCCCTGGTTCTTACCGCAACCGTGATGGCCGATAGCCTCGCTGACGGCGACAAAGACCGGGAGCAGAAAGTTACGAGCATCCGGAAGAACGCGAGCCACGCGCTGGAGACCGTCAATTCGTCATTTGTAGCCCCGGCGAACGCCACACCCGAGCAGATTACCGCCTACAAGAACACACTGCAATCCATGGCGCATTCGGCCCTGGGCATCGTGGCGCTTAAGAGCGCCGAAGACAGCAGCGCTGAGAGTGAGCTGAAGGCCGCCGCGGAGCTGAACACCTCTCAGCCCGATCCTTATATCTGGTATCACCTGGCGTTGGCCCAGGACCACCTGAAGAAGTACGATGCGGCGCTTGTTTCCGTGAATCGGGCGGTCGAATATTCCACTGGAAACCGGGATTTGGGTGATCTGGCAAAGGGCGAGCAAAAGCGCCTGCTCACTTTGACCGGAGCGCAGACTCAAGATAAGCCACAGTCTCCCGCTCCGAAGTAGAATGCAGTTGTCTATGAACGCAAAGCGTTTGCAACCCGTAAGCACGGAATGGCCGGTCTTCCGGCGGCGGATTCGCCATGTTCCCGGTCGCCGCGCACTGGTTGCGATCGTCGCAGCCCTCTGCCTTTGTGCGCTGGTACCGGAGCGGACAGCCGCTCAGACTGCCGTTCGTCCTCCCGCCAAGACGGAGCAGGAGCGCAACGATTTCAAGGCAGCTTATGCGTTGAAGAGCGCGGCGCCTGCGGAAGCGGCGGCCAATGACTTTGCCGCCCGATATCCTGAGAGTGAACTCAGCCGCTACCTCTATTCGAACGCCATGGTTTTGTACCAGCGGGAAAACAAGACGGACAAGATGCTGGCGATGGGCGACAAGGTGCTTTCCTATGATCCTGACAATTCGCTCGCGCTGGTGTTGACGGCGACAGCCGTAGCCGACAGCCTGGGCGACCACGATCGGGACCGCGAAAGGAAGATCGGCATCATCAAGCGGAATGCGAATCGCGCCATCCAGACGGCTGAAACCAGCTTTGGCTATACGCCTTCCACGGGCCCGCAAACTGCCGCGGTGTACAAGACCACTCTGCAGTCCATGGCTTATGCGGCCCTGGGCATCATGAAGCTCAAAACCGGCGACGATGCCGGCGCGGAAAAAGACCTGAAACTGGCCGCGGATTTAACCAAAATCCGGCCCGATCCGTACGTCTGGTACCATCTGGCGCTCGCCCAGGATCATCGAAAGAAATACACCGCCGCGCTGAATTCGGTGGAGCAGGCATTGCAGCTTGCAAGTTCGAATCCTGACCTGCAAAAGCTTGCGGAGATCGAACAGGAGCGGCTTTCCGGACTGGCGCGGGGGCCGCGAACGCCGGCGGAGCCACAGTGAGCAATATCGCCATGAACGCTGATCTCACGGCGCTGCAAGCCGCGCTAGGACACACCTTCAAACATCCTGAGATGCTGGAGCGGGCCCTTACCCACAGCTCGCACGCGCATGAGGAATCGAAGGCCGGCGGCGCTGATGGAGGCACGGAAAAACAGGACAACGAGCAATTCGAGTTTCTAGGAGATGCCGTTCTTGGCCTGGTTACAAGCCAGCTTTTGTTCGAGAGGTTTCCCACGTTTCACGAGGGCCAGCTTTCGAAGTTGAAGGCCCATTTGGTGAGCGCGGAGCACCTGGTGAGCGTGGCTTCCAGGATAGGGCTCGGACAATACCTGCGGTTGGGCCGGGGAGAAGAGCGCAGCGGCGGGCGAACCAAGGGAACTTTGCTGTCGGACGCGGTGGAAGCGGTGATCGCGGCCCTCTACCTGGACGCGGGGTTGGAAACCACCCGGGCTTTTATTGTTCGGCACATCCTTGAGTCAGAGCTGGAAGCGATTACCGCGGAAGGCGAGAGTGAATTTAGCCTGGCGGACCATAAGTCGGCCTTGCAGGAACTGCTGCAGTCAACGGGAAGGCAACAGCCGGTGTATGCGACGGTAAAAGAAGAAGGGCCGGACCATCGCAAGACGTTTACCGTGGAGGCAAGAATTTATATTCCCGGACAGAGCAAGCCGGAATATGTTGCGCGGGCTGAAGGCGGCACAAAAAAGAAAGCGGAACAGCTGGCGGCAAAGCAGGCTCTGGAGCATCTCCGCGGGCAAAACGACGACGAATGAGCCAGCCTGAACAACCCGGTCCGGAGCAGCAACCAGCAGGCAACGCGACTCCCGTTGATAGAACCCCGGAACCTGTCGGCGCAACGGAGCACGACGCGAAGCTGGAGGTTGCGGCATCAGAACATGCGCCGTCAGAACAGGATCACGTTGCCGAGGGCCAGACCGACCCGGCGGCCGAAGTGGCGGCCACGCCAGACGCGCCTCCCGGTTCTTTGCCCGCAGGAGCGGTTCACCCCGACCGGCACCACGGCTTGTTCGGGGTACAGTCATTTCTCACCGTTGTGATTTCCAGCATTTTCGTGATCACGTTCATCGTGCAGGCGTTTCAGATCCCGACAGGCTCCATGGAAAACACTCTTCTGGTCGGAGACTTTCTGCTGGTGGACAAGCTCCATTTCGCCGGGTTGCCGGGATCAGATCGCTTCTTGCCCTACGGAAAAATCGATCACGGCGACATTATCGTCTTTTACTATCCCGTGGACCCTTCCCAGTTTCTTGTCAAGCGCGTGATCGGATTGCCCGGCGACCATGTTCATCTGCGCGATAAGACCGTTTACGTGAATGGCGCGCCCTTGCGGGAGAGCTATGTTATCCACCGGAATTGGATTCCTGATTTTTACCGCGATAACTTTCCCT
>DASTPO010000216.1:0-5225 GCA_035762225.1 Candidatus Angelobacter sp. | reverse complement strand
TTACATCGCATTGAAGACACATATTTGCTGCGGACCCGAGGCTTCCATTGGATCAATGAGACGCCCTACAATCGCTGATCTCGTGACCATGCAAAAGAGATCAGGATTTCTGCTCTTCCGGCGGCTTTACGTGGCGAAACGCGCGCCACAGCAGGCCGTCATAGATGATCTTCAGCCCGCCTCCAAGCAACAGTGGCGCGCCGAAGGATATTTGCTGCATAAACACGCCTGCAACCGCTGAAGCCGCAGCCCACGCCGTGTTCCGGGTAAGGTTCGTAACGCCGGCGGCAAAGGTGCGCTCTTCCGGCTGCACCACCGCAGCCACATAGGATTGCCGCGTCGGCACATCCATCTCCACCAGCGACTCGCGCAGAAGAAACAGCGCCACCGCCCAGCGCGCCGACGGCATGAATGCGGCAGCAATCAGAAACACGCTCGAAGGAAGGTGGGTGAAGACCATGGTCTTGATCAGTCCAATGCGCCGGGCCAGCCATGCCGCTCCCAGATGCGAAAGCGCGTTGAGTACGTGAACGGTAAAAAACAGCAGCGCAAGATTGGTCTCAGCAATGCCAAAGCGGCGAAAGAACCAGAATGAGACCAATGCGTCGGTAAGAAAGCCGCCGCCAAAGGCATCAATGGCAAACAGGCCAGAAAGCCGGGCCAGGGTGGATTTCGTCTTTGCCGAAATTCTTGTGCTGTGTTGCCCCGGCAGCGTGATCGCTGCCACCTCGACTTCTTTTGAGAGCAGGAGATAAATCGCAGCGCTCAACAAGTGCAGGATTGCATAAAGGATGAACAGATCGCGATAGCCTGTGCTGATCGCAACTCCCCAGGTTCTCAGTGCCAGCAGCGGCAGCGCCGCGGCCAGTGCGCCCACGGCCCCGCTAGCGTCCAGCACCAGGCTGTACCACGCCAGCGCCCAGGTGCGTCTCTCATTGGGCACGAGTCCGGGAATAATGGCTTGTTCCAGTGCAAACGATGGGCTGCGGTCGGCGCCCATGCCGTTGATCATTCCCACAAAAGCCAGAGCCAACGCTGGCGCCAATCCAACATGCACGATGAGCGGAAGCGCGCCGATGGCGCTCAACAAGGCCAGTACCACCAGCGTGCGGCGGCGGCCCAGCCTGTCGGCATAAAACGTGATAAAAACCGTACCCACGGCCGCACCCGCCAGACCTGCGGCAATCACCAGCCCAATCTCTGTCGCCGAGAAGCCTTCCCGGGAGAGAAACACTCCCAGCACAACGCCTAAAAAGCCGATGTTGAACGAACGCAGCCATGCGGCGGTGCAGATCAAGAAGAGATTGCGGGACAGTCGGAGCGGCATGTTATGCGGTCAACCGATGGCGGGCTTCGCTCAAATCCAGCTCCTTTAGCAACTGGTAGGGAACGTTATCGTTGCTGCGTCCATCGTTGCACAGCTGCGAGGCGGAAATGAACTGCCATCGTCCAGTTGGTTCCGGAATGGCCACCGGCTGCAAGCGGCCATCGCAAGTCAAGGCTAACGCAAGCCCTGTCCCTGGTGCGGAATGATCCACAAGACCAGCGCCAATGCGGTAAGCACCGCCAGAAAATACGCAGCGATACCATTGCTGGGCTCCTCTGGCGCGTCACGTGTAAAAAGACGCCATGCTGCTCCCGCAGCCACCGCATAGAAAATGCCTTCGCCAAGCCCATAACCCAGCGCCGCGCTGACCACCAGGATCATGGCGCGATGCACTTTGCTCAGAGCATAGGCTGCGCTTCCGCCATCCAGTATCCAAATGGGGGCCAGGTTCAGTGCGTTGAACCATGCGGCGGTCCGCGCCAGCGCTCCCCAGATGGGACTTCCGGTTTCATACCAGATCAGCCCGCATACTGCTGCTGAAAGAAAGCCGGCCAACGGTCCAGCCAGGCTCACTGCCGCGCGGGTTTCCAGGCTGACGCCAATCGCCTGCCAGCGGACATAAGCGCCCAGGCCGGGCAAAAACACCGGCATATCGGCGGGCAAGCCTCTGCGTCTTACGTCGACGTAGTGGCCCATTTCATGGATGAAAACCAACACCGCTATGCCGAGTCCGAACTTCCATCCTAAAGTTTTCCAGTAAAGCGCAATGTACAAAGCAAAGCTCAGCAAAAACTTCAATTTGAAGAGCACCGGAAGAAAGGCCTTCAGTTTAGCCAAGAGCACGGCAAGCGGCGCCAGTGGCCCTAGGCGTTTCGCCCACTTTGATTTTGCCGCGGTTGACGCGTGGCCCGGATTCGGAGCGCGCCTCCCTGCCTGCAATTCCCGCAGGTGATCGCGTATCCAAACCGCCTGTTGCGATTGTGGCGGCAGCAGCGGAAGACACGCCATCCACCTGTCTATCGCCTGCGCGATCTCGCCATGCGCCTCCAGAGATCTGGCGTGCGCTGCAAGCTGCTCCATCTCGTCCCCATGGACCAGCGTTTTGCATTGCGGGCATTCCAGCATGTTGGGCGCGATCGGGCGGGCGCAGCGGGCGCAATTCTGCGTCAATTCTGATGTATAGGTGGACACGGCTTCTATGGTCTCGCTTCCTTCATCTTACAGGCTTTTATTCGATTTCAGCCTGAATGGTGTACTCTCCTGCGGACATGTCCCAGCTCACTCGAAGGATGTTGGGTTTGCAGCAGACCTGGCAGTCTTCAACATAGCTTTGCCTCATGCCGGCCGAGACGTCAACGGTCGTCTCATTCCACTCTCCACATCCGGCACATTGAAAGCCTGAACCCATGATTCAACTATCTTAAATGCAGCAAACAGCGGCCAGCTTGACAAGCTGACCGCTGCTGCTTGCTGCCCACCACTTGTTCGAACCGCCGGGTTACGCGCTCCCGGGCTAAAAAACGTTAAACGTTGGCTGCCGCTGCGGCGCTGCTGTGCATGGCCACCGCGGACGAGGCTGCCTTGCTGGCAACTGCGAAAAAGCGCCGGTAGGAGATGAAAACTCCCAGCATGATCGGCAGCATGGCCAAAGGCACCTGCCAGCCGATTTCCTGTCCCAGTGTGAGGGCGATGCCGGCCACGCCTGCGCTGGCCACCAGATACACATAGGAAAGCTGGAACATCTCACTCCAGGTTCGCAACAGATTGGCGCCTTCGCTGAGTGATATCACCAGGGAAACCGCAATCGTGTTGACCAGGAAGTATCCGGCTGCCGCCAGCGCCAACCGCAAGGATGGTGATCCCAAGGTTGCCGCCACAGACGCCGACACGAAAATCATCCGTGCCGTGGCTACCGCCAGTGTTATGGCGCAGGAGTTGAAAATGATCTGCACCAGGTTCAGTTTCTGGTTCCCCCGAGGCAGGGATTGAGCGAATGTGCTGACGAAGCCTACTGTTAATGCTTCTGCTGAGCCTGTGAGAGCCGCTGCCAGAAGAATGAATGGTAGGTTCACAGACATCGTTCCCGTGAGCCCAGGCAACTTGACTTTCAGTCTTGCCGCCAGAGACGCCAGCACCAGTAGCGCAACAAAGCGTACCGTAGCTAAAGTGTGAGCGTTGCGTACAGCTATTCCGAGGAATACAAAACCCGAAACAATGACCAACGCAACAAAGATCCGCGCTGATAAAGACTTCGGCATGTTAGTTCTCCCCGTCCTCTCCGTCGCTCAGGCCGGTAATTGAATTGCCGCCCCAAACAATCGAGTCGCCCCAGATAATGCTATTAGCTGAAAGCGTTGTGTCCCCCCAGACAATCGAATCGCCCCAGATGATGGAATCACTCAGAACCGCGTTTCCACCCCATACGATCGAATTGCCCCAGATGATCGAGCTGCCCCACGTGATGCTGCTGCCCCACGTGATGGACTGGCTGTTCATGAAGCCATACTTTCCGACTGCGGTATTGCGGTATGCAATTGGCGAAGCCGCGCCGCCATTCACCACGTCAGTGCTCCTGAGCGAGGCGTCGATGTCCAGGTAGCCTGCGCCGATGGTGAACACGTCATATTGCGAGAAATAGCCGAACCCTGCATTGTCATAGCCCCAGCTGTTTCCCGGATATCCCTTCCAGGCCGTCTTCATCATGCGTGCTTTGATGATGTCCGGTGTAAGGGTCGGATCTTTCTGGAACATCAGGGCCGCTGCTCCAGCCACAATCGGGGTCGCCATGCTGGTGCCGCTCAAGCGGGTATATTTTCCGCTCAAGCCGGTGTTGCAGTTGTTGCCCAGCAGTCCAAGAACGCAGGTTGTAATCGGCTGGATATTCAGGCTCAGAAGCGATGTAACCAGAGTGCTTCCAGGCGCTGCCAGCGACACAATCCTGTTTCCCGGAGCAACCAGGTCAGGCTTTACCACGTGATCCACAAGCGTGGGTCCCTTCGAACTGTAGCTGGCAACCGTGTCGTCCAGCCGGCTCGCCGTACCGTTCGTCTTGGTCGCGCCTACGGTGATCACGTTGGGATCGTTGCCCGGAGCCTGGATCGTTGCATAGCCCTGGGTTCCCATCGAATTGTCGCGTCCGGAGTTGCCGGCAGCGACCACCACCACAATGCCGGACTGCCATGCCGCTTCCACGGCCTGGCAAACCGGATCGAGGGTATAGGACTCATAAACGTTGCGTCCCAGCGAGAGATTGATCACGCGAATGTTATAGGTGTTCTTGAGCTGGATCGCGCGCTGGATGGCCGCTATCACCTGGCTGTCGCTCCCGGACCCGTTGGCATCCAGTACGCGCAGATTGATGATGTTGGCATTGGTCGCCACGCCGGTGTATTGCACCGGATATCCGCTCTGCGAATCACGACCGTTGCCGGCCAGGATTCCCGCTACATGCGTGCCATGGCCATAAGCGTCATTCGTGCTTGGGTCGCCCGGGATGAAGCTCTCGCTGTAAACGATGCGCGAGGCGGTTCCTCTGGCGTTTTGTAGATCGTCGTGGTTGTAAACGCCGCTATCGATGATAGCCACCCCAACGCCTGTACCATCAAGCGCGAACTGCTGCTTCGCCACATCGCCCATCACGGCCGGTATGTCGTCATCAGAAGCGACTTTATTTGGCCGGTCCGGAGTCACGTAAGCAACATCCGGGTGATTTTCCAGAAAGCTCAGTACCTTCACCGGAATGCGATAGGCCGCTCCGTTGATCCGATCCAGAGAAAACTTCAGCTTTCCGCCGCGGTCCGCCAGCATCTGGAAGTGGCGCGCCTGCGGCGTTTGGTTGAATTGAATAATTACGCTGACCGTTCCGTCGGCGTTTACCGGAAAGTTCGAGAGATCGGCC
>DASTPO010000215.1:0-9166 GCA_035762225.1 Candidatus Angelobacter sp. | reverse complement strand
CATAATGGCTTGAAACTCCCGCAACAATTCTTCATGCAGCAAGGTATTGCTACCCAGCACCTCGCGGCTATCGATATTGAATGGGCCGCCTTTAAAGTTCGTCACCTTGCCGCCGGCTTCCTCCACCAGCAACACTCCGGCTGCGGTATCCCAGGCATTCAGGTTGAACTCCCAGTAAGCGTCATAGCGGCCACAGGCCACATAGCACAGATCGAGCGCGGCAGATCCCGCCCGCCTCACTCCGTGGGAACGAAGTGTGATCTGGTGATAGAAGTTGATGTTCGGGTTCTTGTGGCGCTTGTGGCTGGGAAATCCCGTGGCCACCAGACTTTCCTTAAGCAGCCGCGTCCGGGACACCTGCGCCGGCAGTCCGTTCAACTCCGCGCCGCCTCCCTTTGCCGCGGCAAACATCTCATCGCGGGTAGGGTCGTAGATCACTCCCGCAATCCGCTCCCCTTTGTATTCCAGCGCCATGGAAATACAAAACACGGGATAGCCATGAGCAAAGTTGGTGGTGCCATCCAGAGGATCGACATACCAGCGGAAGTCGCTGCCAGTTTCCCGGCGGCTGCCCTCTTCACCGATTAGATCATGGTTGGGCCATTGCTTGCGTATGCGTTCCACGACCAGTTTTTCCGAGGCCCGGTCGGCCTCGGTGACCAGATCTACGTCGCCTTTGTACTCGATGGAGACTTTGCCGAAAAAAGACATGAGCAGAGCGCCGGCTTCACGAGCCAGTTCCTGCATAGGGGTGATGAAATCTTGATTTGCGGGTCCTGTCACACCCGGCATCAGCGGGCGCGGCGTCCGTTGTCTTCAGCGATGTACATGATTTCGTGCTTGAAGATGAACAGGTTGGGCGATCCTTCGCGGGTAAGGCGCACCATGCCTACGTCGTAATACTCGATCCAGCCGCGGAATGTCTCCCCTGAGAGCAGCTTTACCACAACGGGCGTCTGCTTCTCACCCAGTCCTTTCAGGTAAGAGGACTCCATTCCGGTATCTTCCGGAGGCGGTGTTTTGGTCGTCTTTTTTGCAAAGGCTGGAGCAGAAGCACGGAAAGGCATGCCCAATATTGTAGCCCAAACGGCCCGCAAATCCACGCAGAAAAGGGGCTAGCACTTTAGCCTTGAAATAGCCCGGAATGAAAAGACCCAGACAAGCCAAGGCAGCAAAGGAGCCTTACAAATAGGCCGATTCTTGGGGCTGTTACTTGGCGGCCGTCGTGTAATACCCAGCCCGATGGCGCACCTGATATGGTTTGCCATCGGCGTCTTTCCTGGTTAGCTCAACTTGAATACGGCGGAAGGGTGAATCGGAAACCCGGCGGTTGGGGTAGAAGGCCAGCAAATACTGCGTGCGCAATTCATCGCTGATCTTGCGAAAGGCTTCATCCAGCCGCGCCGCGCTTTCCGCGTAATAGTATTTACCGCCGGTGTCCTTGGAAATCTGGATGAGCGCATGCTCCCCGCCCAGGTTGCGTCCCGCGTCCGCTTCCACCGGCACCACGATAATGCTGTACACAATGGCCTCAGCCTGTTGCGCCCGCTTCAGGGCGTTGTTGTAATCCGTCTTGCTGGTGGTATCGCCCCCGTCGGTAATCAACACCAGCACCTTGCGCCCTTCCCGGTCGATCAACGCCTCAGAGCAAAGATAGATAGCGTCGTACAAAGACGTTCCTGCGCCGGCCTGAAGGTGGTCAATGCCTCGCTCGATCACTCTGATGTCGGAGCTGAAGCGGGTCAGCTGGTTCACGTCTTCTGATATCTGGAAGAGTGAAAGGCGGTCCTCAGCGCGCAGAATCGAATGCACAAACTTTTTGGCCGAAGCGGTTTCCAGAATGATGTCGCGCCGGGTGCTCTCGCTGGTGTCGATGGCCAATGCGATGCTGAGCGGCATCGCTGATTCCTTTTCAAAAATCCTGATCGACTGCGGCACCCCATCTTCCAGCAGGCGAAAATCTTCCTTGGCCAGGTCGGCCACGGGTGCGCCATGCGAGTCCGTCACGGTGGTAAACACGTTGACCAGCCGCACGTTTACCCGGAACGTTCCTTCATCCCCTTGCGATCCCGGCGGTATGCGGTCGCCGGCCTGGCGATCTTGCGCCAACGCAAACGTCCCCGCAAGCAGAAGGAGGGTCACAGCCAGACTGAACCACGACGGAACAGCGCAAGTCCGTTTCATAGATTAAGTAGGTATTCTGGATTTCTTAGATGCAAACGCCGCCAAATGGTTATTTGTTTACGCGAATTTCTTCAGGAAAAGCTTCACCGTCGGCCCACACCGCGCCATCTTCAAAATATTCCTTCTTCCAGATTGGGACCGTTTTCTTGAGCGTATCGATCAGCCACCGGCAAGCCTCAAACGCCGCTGCGCGATGCGCAGAAGCCACTCCTATCAGCACGCTGGTTTCGCCAATCTCAAGCCGGCCCAAACGATGAACCAAGCGCACTTGCCGCACCTTGAATTGTTCAAGTGCTGCTTGAGCTAGCCTCTCCATCTCGTTTAACGCCATGGATTCATAGGCTTCATAATTCAGATACAAAGTCCGCCGTCCCCGGGTGTTGTTGCGGACCACGCCATCGAAATACAGGGCCGCTCCATCCTCCGGATGCTCCAGCTCTTTCTTGATTCCAGCCACGTTAATCGGGTCGCGAACAATAGCACAATGCTCCGAGCGCAGCTCAGCTGACTCTATCTTCCCTCCGGTCATGACCTGCCACCGCTGACCGGCGGCAGAAGTCCCACCTCGTCCCCTTCTTGCAGCATGGCAGTGCCCTGAGCGTACTCCTGGTTCAAGGAGCAGGCTATGGATTTGCTGAGCCCCTGAAATTTTGGATACCGCTCCGCATAGTGTGTCATCACCGTTGCCAGCTTCGCCCCGGGCTCCAGTTCCAGCAAATCTTCCTGCCGGCCGATAATGTCCTTCAGCTGCCCGAACAGCAGCACCTTTACCCGCATGAATATCAGGATAGCGGAAACTTCAGCCGCTACGCTCGATTTTAATGGTGACGCCGGAAGCGAAACGCTTCGGATGCCCCGGAATCGTCCGGCTTACTTCGCCATCGCCTTTTCCACTTCGTCGCTTGTCCGAGGCAGATCATGGCTGAGCATGATCAGTTTTCCGTCCTGCCCGACGGTGAACATGTCTTCAATGCGCACTCCCAGCTTTTCTTCGGGAATGTAAATCCCCGGCTCCAGGGTAAAGACCATGCCTTTGTCCAGAGGCACGGCCGAATCGCTTGCGTCATGAACATTGAGACCCACGTGATGACCCAGGCCGTGAATGAAATATTTTCCAAGCGGCTCTCCGTGCAGGTCCTTGCCATGCGAATTGATGTATTCAAAAGCCACTTTGTACAGCGAATCCGGGTCCGTGCGGCTGGTAGCCAGCCTAGACTTCCCTGCCTGAAACGCGTGCATGGCTGCTTCCTGCGCGCCCAGGACAATGTTATAGATCTCGCGCTGCCGCGCGGTGAATTTGCCGTTTACCGGCGCAGTGCGGGTGATATCGGTGGCGTACATTGAGTACTCGCCGCCCACATCCATCACCACCAGATCGCCATGCATGGTGCGATCATCGGCCGAATAGTGCAGAACCGTCGAGAAAAAGCCCGATCCCACGATCGGCGCGTAGGCGGGGCGCTCGCAGCCGCGCTTGCCAAACTCATATTGCATCAGCGCCGATATCTCCCGCTCGTTCACGCCGGTGTGAATCGCTTTCAGCGCCGCCCTGTGCGCAAATTCTGAAGCTTCAGTCGCCCGCGTGACCATCTGAAGTTCGCCCCCGTCCTTGACCATGCGCAGGCGGGCAATCAGCGGCTTGGCATCCTTGAACGAGATGTAATTGGGAAAGGAGTTTCCCCGGCGCAACCACTCGATTGGCCCAGTCGAGGCCGTGCTCTGCCCATTTCCGCCCAGATCGGAATAAACGATGGCCCGCGGCTGCGGCAGCAGCTTCACCAGCTCGTCATGGATATTGTCGAGTCTTTCGACCTTGTCGAAGCCGGTCTTCTGCGGCGCTTGCGGATCATCCGGCCCCAGCTTCGGTCCTGTCCATTTCTCCTGGGTGGCGTTGTGCTCCGCCAGAAAAAGAATCTCCGTGTAGGGGTTGGAATTGATGAGCAGCGCCGCCCCGGGCTCAAGCCATCCGGAGAGATAATAGAAGTTATCGTCCTGGCGAAAACCATACAGGTCGTTGGGGCCTTCCGCTTCAGTTGGCGCAAAAAGCACGATTGCGCCACCCTCCATGGCTTTGGCCAGGGCCACGCGCCGGGCATGATAGTCGGCGTTATTCTGACGCTCCGTGGCGTTCGCGCCCAACGACCAAACACACATCCAGATACCAGCCAAAAGACACAGTTTTCGCATAACGATTCCTCTCCGCATTGACCGCAGCGGATTCTACCACGCGTCCCGCGACCGCCTACATCTTCCCGGCGTCGCGCCGGTTATCTCCCGCACATGGCGCAATATCGCGAAATCAGCTATAAAATTCGCCCATGGGACTCGCCAGAAAACTCTTGCTGCTGATCGTTCTGCCGTGCCTGGTAATCGCCGGCGCAGCCTCAGCGTATGAGTTCTTTGTCGGCTTCCCGCGCACGATTGCCGGACGTCGCGTTCATCGCGTTACTGTTTGGACTGAAGGCAGGCATTTCCAGAAGGAGAGAGTCTATTACTTCTATCGTGGACCTGACGGCAAAGAACTTCGGCACGGACCATTCCAGAGATTTGATAACGGCCGCATGGTGCAACAAGCAACGTACCGCGACGGCCAGATCGATGGCTCCATCGTCTATTGGAACGTCCTGGGCGAGAAAACGCAGGAGGTTTATTACCACGCCGGCACTCCATACGGCTGGGCCACCTTCGCCCAGGGCAAACTGCTCAACATGCGCCAGGAGGTTGCGGAAGACGGCCGCACTGTTGCCGTCAAGAGCTTCGAGAACGGCCGCTACGCACTGGAATTCAATTGCGGCGAATTGATCAACGCAGTCATCGATCCGGTATCGGGCCAGATCTCTACCGTCACCAACGCGACCAGACGCATCTGCGGCGCAAGGATCCGGCGCATGATCCATCTTCAGCGTGGCAACGTGGTCCTATGTTCATGACTTCGCCCAACGACTCACGGCTGCTGTCGGGAATAAAAATCGTCAGCGTGGCTCTTAACGCGCCGGGGCCGGTGGCCGCCGCCCGCCTCGCTCAGATGGGCGCTGAAGTCACCAAGGTCGAGCCGCCTGGCGGAGACGCCACCAGAATTGCTGCTCCCGCCTGGTATGCGTCACTGTGCCGGGGACAGACCGTGCTCCAGATCGATCTCAAAAACCCGGCAGGCCGGGCGCAGTTCGATGATCTTCTGGCCCAGGCTGAACTTCTGCTGGCCTCGTTTCGTCCGTCAGCGCTGCAACGGCTTGGTTTGGATTGGCAAAGCCTTCACCGGCGGCATCCCCGTCTTAGCTTCGTGGGAATTATTGGACATCTCCCACCACATGAAGAGAGCAGCGGCCACGACCTGACCTATCAAGCCGATTTCGGTCTCCTCCGTCCGCCTGAAATGCCGGCAACCCTTTTTGTTGACCTGGCTGGAGCGGAAAGGGCCGTCAGCATGGCGCTGGCGTTGTTGAACAAGGCCGCGCGCACCGGCGAGTCCGGCTGTGCGTGGGTGTCTTTGCATGAGTGCGCCCGGGAACTTGCTGCACCCATCGAAGCCGGCCTCACCGTTCCTGGCGGTTTGCTGGGCGGTGGTTATTCTCTTTATGGTTTTTACCGCTCCAGCGACGGTTGGATCGCCGTGGCCGCACTGGAGGCGCACTTTGCTCAGCGCCTGCTATTGGAACTCGAACTAAAAACGGCGGAGCGCACGCAACTTGAGCGCATCTTCCTCCAGCGCAGTTCCGCAGCATGGGCCAGTTGGGCAGCCGAGCGAGACCTTCCCCTCGTCGCGGTGAGAGCAAGCAATCAAAACAAATTGTGACCGGATGGCGACGCCATGTACCATGTTTCGTCACTCCCTTGCGAGCGAAAGGATGAACTGTGTTCCAAAAGAATTTACTCACGGGCAAGAGAATCCTGATCACAGGCGGCGCTACCGGCCTGGGCAAGAGTATGGGCCAGCGCTTCCTGGAGCTGGGCGCCTCGCTCTACATTTGCGGCCGCCGCGAAGACGTCCTGAAGCAAGCTGCCGACGAGCTGCACACGGCCACGGGCGGGCCCGTAAAGACCTTCTCCTGCGATGTGCGCGATAACCCGCGCGTGGAAGCGATGATCGAAGAGATCTGGCAGGATGGCCCGCTTGATGTGCTGGTCAACAACGCCGCCGGCAACTTTATCTCCCGCACGGAAGACCTTTCCATCGGCGCGTTTGAAGCTGTGATCGGGATCGTCCTCATGGGTACGATTCACGTGACCATGGCATGCGGCAAGCGCTGGCTCAAGCAAGGCCACAAGGCCAACGTGCTGAACATTACCACCACGTACGCGGAGAGCGGTTCAGGCTATGTTCTACCTTCATCGGTGGCGAAGGCTGGTGTCCTGAATATGACGCGCAGCCTGGCTGTCGAGTGGGGCAAGCGGGGAATCCGTTTCAACGCGATCGCTCCCGGGCCGATCCCGACCGAGGGCGCGTTCTCCCGACTGATGCCGATCAAGTCGCTTGAAGAGCTGGCTAAGAAACGCAACCCGCTGGGACGCTTTGGCACTCACGACGAACTCGCGGACCTGGCCGCGTTCCTGGTCAGTGATCAATCCGGGTACGTCAACGGCCATCAGGTGGTCATGGACGGCGGCGAGTGGCTTAAAGGCTCCAGTGAGTTCAGCCATCTGGGCGACCTGCTGACCGATGAGCAGTGGCAGGCCATCAAACCAAAGAAGAAGAAAGCTGAAGGCTAAAAGGCCACTCGTCCCAGCATTGCAATCCGCGTTCATTGGTTTTTGAGACGTGCGACAATGGCCGGGTGAGCGATCTTCCGACACAACGTTGTCGCTTTGGCCTGTTTGAATTTGATCTCGCCACCCGCGAACTGCGGCGTGAGGGCGCTCTTGTGCGGTTTCAGGCGCAGCCGGCGCAGGTGCTGGGCTATCTGATCGAGCACGCAGGACGAGTGGTTACGCGCGAGGAGCTTCGCTCAGCGATTTGGGGTTCGGACACCTTCGTGGATTTCGAGCGCGGCCTGAACTTCTGCATCTCCCAGGTTCGGTCGGCGCTCAGGGACGACGCCACCAACCCGCAATTCATCCGCACCTTGCCCCGGCAGGGTTATCAGTTCATCGCTCCGCTTGAGCGCCTTGCCCCTGGCCCTTCTGCCACAGCCAACTTGAAAGAGCAGGCAGATGGTCAGGCGAGCGCCGTGACTTCGCCGCGGAAGCTTCGTCCTTTGCCAGTCTTGCTGGCGGCCGGCATCGTGCTGGGCATTCTGCTGCTTGCGGCCTACACGCTGCGTTCGAAACACATTGCTGGGCGGCCTCCGGTTGTCGCGATCCTGCGCTTTGATAATGAAACCGGCGATCCAGCGCTGGACCGATTCAGCGACGGCCTTACCGATAACGTTGTCGAGCAACTTACCTCAGCAGCGATCGGCCATTACGCAGTGATCGGCAACGCTCAGATTCTCCGGCTTCCGCGCGCGCAGCGCGACCTCACAGCCGTCCATTCTTCTCTGGGGGCCGGCTACGTAGTGCTCGGACAGGTCCAGTCCAATGGCAAGCAGGTGCGTATTCTGGCCCACCTGATCCGCCTACCTGAGCAGACTCATCTCCGGGTGGTCCGGATGGAACGTCCCATGGACGATCCCCTCGCGGTCGAATCTGAAATCGCCCACGCGATTGCTCTGCAGTTCTCCTCACGCGTCTCCGCAGACGCCGGCCGAAGCTCCTCACATGCTTCCGCAAATCCATGAAGCGCCGGCAGATGCGGCCTAACCTTTTCCTATTCCCTCTATTTGACCAACTGGCTTGCCCTGCTGCTGGCCCGTGATGCATCCTGCGGCTGCGAATCGAATCTAGGGAGGCTGCAATGGCGATCAATTTCAATTTCTCGCGCCGGAACCTTTTGTACATGGCATCCGTGATTTTTCCCGTCCGGGCGCTGGGCCTCGCCGCTCCATCTTTTTTGAGTGCTCTCCCGCCTGGAGGTAAGGAGCCTATGACCGTCAGTGATCATTTTCCCAGCCAGCCGCCTGAACTTGTGCGCGAAATGGTTATCGTGGCGCACTTCGACCTTAAACGTGTGAAAGAACTGGTGGAAGCCCGGCCATCGCTGGCCAGCGCGGCGTGGGACTGGGGCTTTGGCGACTGGGAAACCCCGTTGGGGGCCGCGTCTCATATGGGCAACCGGCCGATCGCGGAATATCTGATATCGCGCGGCGCGGTGACATCTTTGTTTTCCGCCGCCATGTTTGGGCAGCTGGAAGTGGTTAAGGCGCTGATTGCGGCCCAGCCGGGAATTCAGCGCATCCGTGGCCCACACGGAATCAGCCTGCTTGGCCACGCGCGCATGGGCGGGCAGGCAGCTCATCCGGTGTTCGAATATCTGCAATCCCTCGGAGACGCTGACGCCGCAGCTCCCGTTGCGCTTCCGGAAGCTGATGCGACTGCCCTGGCGGGCTCCTACACGTTTGGATCCGGCGCGACGGAGCAGGTTGAGGTAACGATCGCCAATCCGCGCATGTATGTCGCGGGCAAGATGTACACCTATCCACCGCAATTGGCCTGGACGCGCAAAGGGACAATGGAACGGCCGCTCTTTCATCTCGGCGAACATGCGTTCTATCCGGGTGGCGCTCCTTCTGTCCGCATCCGCTTCTCTGACGATGCTGGTGCAAAGGTAATGACGGTGAATGACGCAGACACCACGCTGACGGCGCGCAAGATGGCGCCAGCGAAATGATTGGATTTTGATCCGGGTGCGCTAACCGCGGTTCACGCGGTTTATTTCGCAGCGCTTAGAGCGCTCGAAGACTGCGCCTGTTGCTGCTCCGCTTTCCAGCCGGGACGGCCGAAGATATACCGCAGCTTAAGCCGCCAAGTGGGCGCGGTGCGCACGTCATGCCAGATATCGATCCATTCATGAAACGCGATCCGCAGTGGATTATACGAATTGATATTTTTCGTCAGGCCATACACGGGTCGGTCTTCCAGGTCTTCCGGCTCGAAGGTGCCAAAGAGA
>DASTPO010000214.1:0-3768 GCA_035762225.1 Candidatus Angelobacter sp. | reverse complement strand
GCTCAATCCCTGTAGCCGCGCCTGCAAGATATCGCTCGGTCCGGCGCCGAAAAAAGAGGCCAGGCTCCGAAGAACCTGGCCTGTACGTCACCGCGTTTTGTCACGGGTCTTCTCCTTTTTACTGTTGCGGATTGCTGACCGGGGCCGGCTGCGTCGCGGGCTCCGTGGCCGCTACCGCGGGCGCGGGCTCTGACTTGATCTTCACCGTGGTCATGATCCGTTCCAGCTTGTCAAAGACCTGGAGATGGTCCACCGGCTTTACCGTGCTGGGTGCATCGGCCACGCCCAGGGCAAACTCATAGCAGGCGCCGTTTTCAAAGTGGTGATAGTAGCGCGCTTCGCTCTGGTCGGTGACGCTCTCCGCTTTGGAGAACTCCACACCCAGAACGTTGCTCTTTACCGGTTCGATGGAGTCATCGCTGGCATCCACCGGCGGATTGGTGGCGGCTTCAGTCTGCTCCGGCGTAGTGGCGAACTTGCTGCACTGCTCCGCCGTGGAGTTCTTGTCCACGCTGACCTTGAAGTATGAGGAAGCGCGGGTTCCCGGCAGGACCAGCGTGGTAAGCGTGACGCCGCCCTGGTCAGAGAAGTTCATCGCCACCGGATCAGGCCATGCGGATTCCTTGCTGTCTTTTTCCGGCGTCAGCATGGTGTAGGTTTTGGGATAGCGGAACGACACGCCGTACGTGCTGTTCTTGTACGTGGCGGTTGAGGCGCGCTTGATCGTCTTTTTCTTTTCGACCACAGCCTCGACCTTGTTTTCCAGCGAGGGCGCCGGCTGGCTTGCAACCACCGGGCCAGGCGTCTGGCTGGAGCTGTTCTGGCTGGCAGTTTGCGGGTTATGGTTCTTGGATTTGGAGCAGCCGTTGAAGTCGAGCACCACCATCAGGGCGAGCACCGCGGTAGCCGCGGCCGTGGCCGCTCCGCCGATCATCCGCGCCCTCTTGGTTGAGCTGCTATGCACAATTGCGTTGGTCTGCAATGATTTCAGGTTTCCCATGTTTGTTTCACCTCCGCTGCCCTGGGCAGCACCCAGGCATATGGCACGGTGAAAGCCAAACAACCAAGCGTTGATTCTGCGGGAGTTGCGCTTGAAGTGAGGAGCGGCCGCTCGTGGCGCGGCTAACACGTTGTGTGCGGCTGGACACATTTTTCGCCGCTCAAAAGCTCATCGAACGTCGAAAAAATGACCCGAGGCTTTACTTCACTTTCTTCCAGATGATGTCTTCATTGTTGCGGCGGTCGATCAGCGAGTTCACTTTGCCGTCACTGCCCTGGCCGAACAAGGTGCGGCCTTCCACTCCTTTAACGAAGAAGATATCGCTGGCTTCAGGAATCAGTTCTTCACGGGGCTTGCCATTCCGCTGCGCATAAAGGTGGCCGTCTTCAGTTGTCACCGCTATTGTCCTCGCCGGCCCCAGTTGATACGTCCCGATGTAGGTAGGAAACTTGCTGCTGTCCGCCTTCCCCGGCGTGGGATCTTCGTAGTAGCGATGCACCTGCGTAGCGATGATCTGCCATTTGCCGCCGCGGTGCATCCAGGTATCGATCTCATGGTAGCGGGCCGTCAGGTTCTGCCCGAAAACCGTCTCGGTTTCATCCAGGTCATAGCTGAGAATGGCCGTATCGCCCACAATCCGGCTCTGCGGCCTTACCACCTTGATCGTCCCCGAATATCCCTGCGGCAGCGGCGCCACGTCTTTCAGCAGCGCAGCTTTATCCATGTTGCGGCCCTTCTCATCGGAGAACAGAACGTCGTCGGCATAATACTTCTTGAAGGGTTCAGGATTGCCGGCCGCAACGGCATCAAAGAGCTCCTGCGTGTGCCGCACCAACTCGTCCTGTGTGATCTTGTTTTGCTGTGCGTGTGCGCTCATAGCCGAAACCGTGACTGCCACCACGGCAGTGAGAAGAAAATATTTGTGCCGCATCGGGGATCTCCCTTTATTTCCGTGCCAAGGCATTCTTTATCACTTCGCCGTCTTTCATCACAAACTGGACGCGCTCCAGTTCGGTGATATCGGCCAGCGGGTCGCCGGCCACGGCAATCAGGTCGGCAAATTTTCCCGGCTCGATTGTGCCGACTTGCTCCTGCCAGCCCAGCAAATCTGCCGCGTTCAGGGTAGCGGCGCGAATGATGTCTGCGGTTGGAATACCCAGATCTTTCAACGCGCCAAACATAATCGCCGTCGCCTGGCCGCGGGTCTTTCCCGGGTAGTCAAACCACATGTCCGACCCCGCGGTGTATTTCACGCCCGACTTCAAAATCCGCTGGATGCGCAGCGGCGTCTTTTGCCCATCCATTTGCTCATACGCTTTGAGCCCTGCCTGGATCTGCGGCGGCAGCACCTGTCTTTTTTCGATCATGGTGCGCAACCGGCCGCCGAAAAATATCTCGGTGATGTCAAGAAAGATGCCTTTCTCGCGCATGGCCTTGAGCTGCTCGTCGGTTACATCGTTGCCGTGCTCGATTGAATCCACGCCGGCATCAATCGCAGCCTGAATGCCTGTGACCGTGGTGGCGTGCACAGCCACCTTGATTTTGGCGCGATGGGCCTCTTCCACAATGGCCTTCATCTCCGCCGGCGTCATGAAGCGATTGTCGGCGTCGGCGACCACCTTGATCAGGTCAGCGCCGTAGAGCAGGTTCTCGCGCACGGCTTTGCGCGCCTCGTCGGCGCTGCCCACCTGTAAAAACTCCTGATCGACAATCTGGTCAGATACCGCGGGGTTCAGGCGCAGCGCCTGTCCGCCGGGGGGCGCCAGCTTGCGCGCGGCCGCCTGGATGCGCGGGCCGGTCATCCAGCCACGATCGATGGCGTCGCGCAGCGCCACATCGCCGTCGATGCCGGAGTGTCCCACCACGCGCACTGTTGTGAACCCCGCTTCCAGGTCCTCGCGCGCGTTGTGTGCGCCCAGAAGAACGCGCGCCGACGGGCTCATTCCAGCCGCGGCATTGAGAATTGTCTCCTGCGGAAAGATTGATGTTCCCGCCGTGAGCAGATGGGCGTGGCAATCGATCAACCCGGGCAGCAGCGTGGCCGGGCCAAGATCCACCACGGTCGCTTCTTTAGGAGCATGGCCCTGCACCTGGGCCAGCGGGCCCGCCTCCTTGATCTTGTCATTCTCGATCAACACTCCCGCGTTGCTGATGTACTTGCCGGTGCGAACATCCAGAAGGCGCGCGGCTTTCAACAGGATGGTCTTTGCTGCGGGCGGTGCCGTCTGCGCGCAAACCAGAGAAGTCCCTGTCGCCAGGAGAGCAAGGGCAAAAACTCTTCTTAACATGATGGCTCCTGCTGGATGAATGTACCACCGGCAGGTTAGTTTATCGACAGGCAGGATGGAATGGCGCTTGCGCTAAGGCGAGCAAGCGCGGCAACTCTAGCTCATGTGCAGCTTGTCACGGCGACGGCGGTCCGTGCGCGCCAACTCCACGATTTGGGAAATCATGTCTGCGTAGGAGCGTCCGGATTTTTTGGCGGCCATGAAAAACTCTGAGTTGCTGGAGAGCCACGGATTGGGATTGGCCTCGATCACATAGACCTCGCCCTTTTCCGTGAGCCGCATGTCGATGCGCCCGTAGTCGCGCAGTTTGAGAATGCGGTAGGCGTTCAGCGCGGTGGAGGCCAGCAACTCCTGCGTCTCTTCTTTCAGGTCTTCCGCCGGCGCTGACTTGGTCAGCTTGTAGGCGTCACTGTCTTTCTCCCACTTCACTTCCGTGCCCGCCACCTTGGGCATGCCCTCCGGCAGCCTTGAGAGATCAAG
>DASTPO010000213.1:0-4573 GCA_035762225.1 Candidatus Angelobacter sp. | reverse complement strand
GAGGCGAGCAGGTGGTCAATGCGTACGCGGGCGGCACGCCAGCGAACGTCACTGGCCTTTGCAGCCTGTTCGAGGTACGGAGCAAACACTTTGTCTGTAACGCGCTTCTTTTCCTTCATAAGCTGCACGATCGCGTCATTTTGGGCTTCCAGCCTTTCCAGATGGGAAAAAAGCTCGTGGAAGACTTCCTTAATTGCTTCATTTTTCATGCCGCCTCCTGACGCCCAGACACGCCTTCTACACTGAATAGATGCGGAAAAGCGGCGGCGAGAAAAGCGGCGGAGTCGGATCCGGCGCGTGAAAAACTACCGCCATATAGCGGACCGAACTTCTTGCACCCGAAATGGTTATTCGGCGCGGTTTATTACGGGTGAAACTACAGGGCGAAAACCAATTACAATAGAGGATTGCGCTGTGCCCAATAACACTGCTTACTGAGGCGCCCGGCGTCGAGACTGCTTAACCATGGCTGTATCTGAAAACGTGACCAAGGACAAAAAAGGGGCGGAAAGCGACCAGATCACGGTGCGTGGGGCCCGGGTGCACAACCTGAAGAACGTGGACTTTGACATCCCGCACAACGCTCTGACGGTGGTGACCGGGGTGTCGGGATCGGGAAAGTCTTCGCTGGCCTTCGACACAATCTACGCTGAGGGACAGCGGCGGTACGTGGAGTCGCTTTCGGCCTATGCGCGGCAATTTCTGGAACGTATAGAAAAACCGGATGTGGACCTGATTGACGGGATCGCACCAGCGATTGCCATCAGGCAGAAAAACTCCACCCGCAATCCTCGATCTACCGTGGCTACGGCCACGGAAATTTATGACTATCTACGGCTGCTCTACGCCCGCGTGGGTCGGACCTTCTGCCGCAACTGCGGTCAGGAGGTAAAGAAAGACACAGTAGACGAGGTTGCGCAGACCATCCTGGCGCTGGGCGAAGGCACGCGATTGAACGTGCTCTTCCCTGTCCTTGCCGTCACCACTTCCGCAAGCACCGGCGAAAAGCCGGGGCAGACAACGGGTGAAAAGGAAAAGAAGCCGCGCGGGAAGAAGTCCACCAAGGCTGCGGCTGCCGCTGAGGCCGCCGCTGCCGCGCTCAAGGAACGCCTGTTCGATCTGCGAAAAAAAGGCTTTGGCCGGCTCTTTCAGAATGGCCGGATATTTGAGTTTGCGACACCCGAATCGTTGTTGGATATCGATTTCAGCCGGCCGGTTTATGTGTTGATCGATCGTATTGTCGTGGCGCCGGACCAGAGGTCGCGCATTGTGGATGCGGTAGAAACCGGCTATCGCGAGGCAGGGGAGACGGTGTTCGAAACTGCGCGGCGAGAACCCGATGCTGTTGCCGAGGGATCTAACGCCGCGGAGACTGGCGGCGGCAGGGGCGAGGATCCGCTGCAATGGCGCTTCTCGCAAAAGTTCGAGTGTAAGAACTGCCACATCAAGTACGAAGAGCCTGAACCACCCCTGTTTTCCTTCAACAATCCATTTGGCGCGTGCCCGCGCTGCCAGGGTTTTGGCAACACCATTGATTTTGACCTGAACCTGGTTATTCCTGACGTAACCAAGAGCCTGGGTGAGGGCGCGATTGAGCCGTGGACCAAGCCGAAGTATCGCGCGTTCCAGACTGAGCTGCGCAAGTTTGCGCGGCAGGCTGATCTCCCGGTGGATGTTCCATGGAACGAGTTGGAGCAGGAGCAGCAACAGTTGGTTATCGAAGGAGACGGCAAGTACCCGGGCATTCAGGGATTTTTCAAGATGCTGGAGCGCAAGAAATACAAGCTACATGTGCGCGTGTTCCTAAGCCGGTATCGCGGGTACGCGCAGTGTCCGGAGTGCGGCGGAGGGCGGCTGCGCGCTGATGCCTTGCAGGTAAAGATCGACGGGAAGAACATCCGCGAGCTGACGCAGCTGACAGTTGAAGCCGCAGCCGATTTCATCAAACAACTCCAGCTCTCACGGGAGCAGGCGGAAATTGCTGGAAAAATCCTTGAGCAGATACGGGAGCGGCTGAAGTTCCTGAACGATGTCGGGCTGGAATATCTAACGCTGGACCGGCTGGCGTCGACACTGAGCGGCGGCGAGGCCCAGAGGATACAGTTGGCGACCTCGCTGGGGTCGCGACTGGTGGGGGCGCTCTATGTGCTGGACGAGCCGTCGATCGGGCTGCACAGCCGCGATACAGAAAGGCTGGTGACAATCCTGCATGAGCTGCGAAACCTCGGGAACACAATCCTGGTGGTGGAGCATGATCCTGACGTGATGCGCGCGGCGGACCTGATCCTGGATCTTGGGCCGGGCGCAGGAGAGAACGGCGGACGGGTCATGGCTGCGGCGACGTATGAGCAGATCAAGAAGATGCCGCAGTCACTCACAGGAAAATATCTCAGCCAGGAGCTGAGAATACAGATTCCGCAACACCGGCGCACGCCTGGCACCCCGATGATCCGCATTGAAGGTGCGCGCGCCCATAACCTGAAGAACCTGACGCTGGAGATTCCGCTGGGAATGTTGGTGGCGATTACGGGAGTGTCAGGCTCGGGGAAATCAACGCTGGTGCATGACGTGTTGTATCAGTCGCTGGCCGCGGAGAAAGGCGTCACCGCTGGTCCAGGGCCGGCCGCAAGCGGGTTTAAGCGCGTCACCGGTGGCCAGTATATTGCCGACATAGCCTTGATTGATCAGGCGCCCATAGGCAGGACTCCGCGCAGCAATCCCGTAACTTATATCAAAGCGTTCGACTCGATCCGCGAAGTTTTTGCTTCGGTACCGGAAGCGCACAAGCACGGCTACGGCGCGGGGCACTTTTCCTTCAACATACCGGGCGGCCGATGTGAAACCTGCCAGGGCGACGGTACGGTAACGGTTGAGATGCAGTTCCTGGCCGACGTTGAGTTGGTCTGCGAAGATTGCAAAGGCAGCCGCTACAAGCCGGCGATTCTCGACGTTCGCTACAAAGGCAAGAACATTCATGAAGTACTGAACCTTACGGTGCGTGAGGCGCTACAGTTTTTTTCCGGGCATCCCAAGATCGTTGACAAGCTGCGCGTGCTGGAAGAGGTCGGACTGGGCTATCTGCGGCTGGGACAGTCGGCTACCACGCTGAGCGGCGGCGAGGCACAGCGGATGAAGCTGGCAGCGCATCTGGTCCCGGCAGGACGGGCCCAGGGATTCGATTCCGCCACACCCGAACAAAAGGAAGAGCGAAAAAAAGCCCGGGCAGGCAAGGGCGCGCTCTTCATTTTCGACGAACCGACCACCGGCCTGCACTTTGACGACGTGAGCAAGCTTCTGGCCGCTTTCCGCAAGCTGATTGACGCGGGCGGATCGGTGCTGGTGATAGAACACAACCTGGAAGTCATCAAGACAGCCGACTGGGTCATCGATCTGGGACCCGAAGGCGGTGGCCGGGGTGGGCAAGTTGTGGTGGCCGGACCACCGGAAGCTGTGGCAAAATCAACCAAATCCCATACCGGAAAGTGGCTGGCGCGCATCTTAAAGAGCGAGAACTCTGAATCGAATGGGCATCGGTAAGACCATCCCGGCGATTGTGATCGCCTGTCTCGCCGCGCACGCAGCGGCACAGCTCCCTGCAACCCACCGGACGCACCCAAGCGCAGCGGCGGCGGAGCGGGCCGCAGATGACCTTAAGGATGCCGAAGAACTCCTTCAAAAACAACAGTACCAGCCTGCGGAAGAGAAGCTGCTGGCCGTTACCGCGGCCCATCCACAAAATCCGCAGGCGTGGTTTGATCTCGGCTTCGCGCAGAGTCATCTCGGCAAAACTGCCGAGTCCATCACGGCATACAAGAAGGCGGCTGACATCAGCCCAAAGTGGTTTGAAGCGCAACAGAACCTTGGCCTCGCGCTAGCAAAGTCGGGAGACTTCTCATCCGCCGCGTCAGCTCTCCGAACTGCAGTCACACTCAAGCCGACTACCGGCGGCCAAACCGCGCTGAGCACGGCCTGGGTGTCATTGGCGCAAGTACTTGAGGAAAGCAAATCGCCAGATTCGGTGGCAGCCTACCAGAAGGCAGCGGAGCTTGATCCCACAAACGCCGAAGCACAGCTAGGCATGGCCCGAATGAACGAGAACGCCGATCCTGCCGCAGCCGAGCAACAATACCTCAAGCTCGCAGGCCAGGGCAGTAATGAGAGCATCGAGCGCCTTATAGGCTTCTATCTCAAACACAAGCGATATGGCGACGCGGAAACCTGGCTGCGCAAATACATCTCAGCCAATCCAGGGAACTCGGCGGCGCAGCTCCAGTTAGGCAAGATGCTGGCCGCCGAGGGCAAGACGCAGGAGGCAATCGCGGCACTGGAGCCCGTCTATAAAACGACGTCTGATCCGTCAACGGGCCGCGAATTGGCGAGCCTCTACCTCGACGCGAAACAATACGAAGCGGCAGCGGCCATTCTTCAGGGATTGGTCGCGAAAAACCCGGCTGACGCGCAACTGCATTTTGACTACGGCTCGGCCCTGGTGCACGAACACAAGTATCCTGAGGCACAAACAGAATTACTGAAGGCCGTCCAGCAGGACCCAAAACTGGTAGATGCCTATTTC
>DASTPO010000212.1:0-3348 GCA_035762225.1 Candidatus Angelobacter sp. | reverse complement strand
GGTTCCGGTAATCACAATCTGGAACGTGCCCTGTCTCTGCTGGTTGTTTACCGTCAGAGTCAGGCTGGATGTCCCGGATGTGTTGATGGAAGTGGGAGCAAAAACTCCAGTCACCAGGGAAGGCAATCCGGAAACGCTAAGGTTTACCGTTCCCGTAAAGCCAGCCTGGGCAGAGATTGTGACTGGAAGCGAGCCGCTCTGGCCACGTTTCACGGTGATCGTGTTCGTCGCGGTGGAGATCGAGAAATCTCCTGTACCCTGGGCGTTCACAACCAGTGAAACCGTGGCGGTATGGACCAGTGTGCCGCTCGTTCCCGTGATGGTGAAAGTGTAGGTGCCCGCCGGCGTCGTAGGTACTGTGGTGACAGACAAAGCTGCGAGTCCTGAGCCGCTAAGCGAGTTGGGGCTGATTGAAGCACCCGGACCATCAGTGACGACCGGAGATACGCTCACGCTCAGATTTACCAGGCCATTGAATCCAGCTACAGAACCTACATTGACTTGGTAACCGGCGTTAACGCCAGCTGTAACCGTTTGCGAAGAAGGCGTGGCTGAAACCGTGAAATCAGCCGGAGCGCTCGTGTTTACTATCAGCGTTACGGACGCTGTATGGCTAAGCACTCCATCGGAGCCCGTGATCGTCAACGGATAAGTTCCCACCGGGGTTGTGGCGCTGGTGGCAATCGAAATTGTTGCGGTTCCGGAACTGGTGATGCTTGTGGGAGACGCGGTGAAAGAAGCTCCCGTGGGCAGTCCGCCAACCGTGAAGCTGACCGTGCCAACGTAGCCGTTCTGTCCCGTCACGATTGCGGAATAGCTCACCGAGCCGCCTTGAATCACTGACTGTGATGCAGGCGACGCCTCGAGAGTGAAATCCGGGCTGTTGTTGTTCCAGGCATTTACCAGGTTCGCGGCATTAACTGATCCCCAGCCGGTAGCCTGATCGTAGCCCGGTGCGGCGCTGAATCCTGCCACGCCCGGTACGCTGTTATTGCCGCTGGTAATGTCATTGAAAACGGGCGTGCCGCCGGCAAACTGCGTGGCTGCCATGGAGTAAAGCACGCTGTTGGCATTGCCCTGCGGCGATCCCGTTTTCTGCACCACCAGCGCCATAATTCCAGCGAAAGATGGCGAAGCTGCAGAAGTTCCGAAAACATTTTCCAGTCCGCTTACGTTGTTGGTGTGACCTTGCACGATCAGGTAAGCATCGTGGCCGGCTGCGCTCAGTGATACGTCAGGAATATCGCGGAAACCGTCTGCCGGCACGCCCGGCCCGGTCTGAAAAGCAGGCTTGGCGTAAATTGTGCTCACGCCGCCGCCGGTGGAGCGGATTCCAACGCCTCCCGGTACGTTCGCGCTTTCATTCCACACGATTTCTGGAATCGGTCCCAGCGCCGACGAAAGGTCCGGGTTGTTGCCTGCTGCCCAGAAAATCCCCGCGCCTTCATTGAACTCAGTTCCACCAACGGCAATGTTGTTTGGCGTTGAAGCAATTCCGTTGACCGCCTGGATGGTTCCAACCGGCGCAGTGTTCGCATCGCAACCCGCCGCGCCTGTGTCGCCGGTGCTTACGAAAGCCGTAATGCCTTCCGCAGCCGCTTGTGCCCACAGGTTGTTCCAAAAGGTATTTCCCGCCGCGCCCAGGCTCTGCTCGCAAAGGCCAAAGCTTGTGCTCATGACCGGGGCCACGTTGTTATTCACAATGTATTGCGCGGAAAGGGTCACGCCGTCAGTGGTGCGGGTGGATTTGGAAATTACAAACTTGATCGTCGCATTCTTTGCTACCGCGCCTGACCATTCCACGTCCAGGTCGGCTTCCAGTTCTTCATTGCCTTTCTGGTCGCCCGGGGCGTTTCCGTTATGAATAAAGATAGGGTCTTTGGCCGGCAGCAGGAAGGTGCTGCGGAAAAATTGCACGTCGCCCAGCACGATGTCCGTGCGTCCCACAATGGCAATCGTCTGGCCTGTGCCGTCGATGCCGGCGTTGTAGAGCGGAGTCAGGTTATAGATGGTGGCGAAGTCGCCAGGCGCCAGAGAATGCGACCCGTCAACGTTGTTGGCATTTCCCGGCAACTGCGCGACATTCGCGTCATGATGGAGCGGAAAATCATGCAGTGAAACCACGCCTTCCACCAGTCCTGAGAAAGCGCGCGGAATACTGGGATCAGTGGCATTGGCGTAGTGGATCTGCCCATTCACTTCAAACTGCCGAATGTTGGTCTGGAACGCGCGTTCCACCTGCTGCACATTACCGCTGAAGTTAATCCAGAGCTTGCTGTTGGCAATTTCCTCAATGCGGAAGCCGTGGCTCTTGAGCCAGTTTGCCGCGTCAGCCACGTCCTGGTCGGTGGGGCCAAAGCGCAAACCAAACTCCTGCGGCGTGAGGAAATGATGGAAGTTGGGTGACTTCGGGTTCTGCAGGTCGGCCAGCAGAGCATCCAGGTCCGCTTTGGCTGAAGCTCGGGGAGAGAGCGAGAGAATCATGTTCTCCATGGGGAGATTGAGGTCGGCAGAGCCGCGGTCGAACTCCGGGCGCGCCAGCGGATGCACGTTTCCATGCTTGACCACGCGATCGGCTTCGTTGATGGAGCGTTGGGCCAGTGCGGCTGACGACATCATGCCGCTGAAAATCATCAGTAAAAGGGCGGGGAGCAGCAGTCGCGTGCGACCACGGGAAAGGGTGTGCATTTCGTCCTCTTTTTTCTCTCTAAATCTTTGTTTCTGGTTTTTTTGGAATCAGTTAGAGGCAGGATTTGTTCATCAGACCCGAAATGCGGTACGCAAGAGGGTTACCCTTGAGATGATCCGGAAGGACACTCGTCGGCGACAACCACTGTGCACCCATGTGATTAGAAAGCATTTAAAGAAGGATTAGAAATTCAAAAGATTCCTTTTGCCGACGGCGTGGGCCTAGTTCGATTTGCGGCTAAACTGGTTGCCGAGAATCATTCTTCGCTCCGTGGCCTGCTCATCAACCATTCAAGATTGGTCTTCACTACCGGCCACTCACTCATAATGATGCTGTAGACGCATGTGTCGCGAATGCTTCCATTGGGCAGAATCTGGTTGTTCCGCAATATCCCATCCAGCTTAGCCCCCAGCCGCTCAATGGCCCGACGGCTCGCCCGGTTGAAAAAGTGGGTCCGAAGCTCCACGCAAATGCAATTCAGCTTTTCAAACGCATGCGTGAGCAAGAGCAGCTTGCACTCCGTATTGAGCGGCGTGCGCTGCATGCTCTTGCGGTACCACGTGCCACCGATTTCAACTCGACGGTGAGCTTCGTCCACATTCCAGTAGCTCGTCATGCCCACAGCTTTTCCTGAGCCGGTATCTCTCACAGCAAAGGGA
>DASTPO010000211.1:0-2227 GCA_035762225.1 Candidatus Angelobacter sp. | reverse complement strand
GATGTTGGGCGGACCATCATTGGCGTTGTGCCATCCAACTTTCACCTGCGAATCCAGAACTTTCAACGCGGCGACGGACTCAACGACGTTTATGTTCCGGTTGGCGAATACAACGAGCCGAAGTTCTACGCCGAGCGCGGCGCAGGATGGGGACTGGACGCAATTGGCAGGCTGAAACCGGGCGTGACGCTGGACCAGGCACGAGAAGATATGGACCGGGTATCGCGTGACCTGGCCACAGCATATCCAGCCATTGACGCGGATAAGAAGGCAAACATCCTTTCTTTAAAGGACGAAATGGTCGGCAATATGCGCCCAATCCTGATCATTCTGCTGGGCGCTGTCGTTTTTGTGCTTCTGATTTCCTGCGTGAACGTTGCCAATCTTCTTCTGGCGCGATCCACGGCGCGGCAAAACGAATTCGCCATTCGCATCGCACTCGGCGCCGGCCAGCACAGGGTGATTCGCCAATTACTCACCGAAAGCCTGCTCCTCGCGATGATCGGAGGCGCCCTGGGACTGGCTCTGGCCAAATTTGGCACCGCATTGGCGCTCGCTGCCGTTCCACGAACCCTTCCCCGCACTGAGGATATCGGCCTTGATCCTCGCGTTCTCCTGTTTACGCTTGCGATCTCAGCTTTGGCTGGAGTTGCCTTTGGCCTGGCGCCCGCATGGAAAGCTTCAAGGAGCAGCCTGGGTGGCACGCTGAGCGAAAGCGGACGAGCTGTCGCAGGTTCGCGACGCGGCATACAAAGTGTGTTCGTTGTCGGCGAGATGGCGATGGCCCTGGTCCTGCTGGTAGGCGCCGGCCTGATGATACGGACTCTTGCCCATCTGTGGTCTCTCAGCCCCGGCTTTAACGCGAAGAACGTAACCACGTTTGTCGTGGACGGGCCAGCTTCCTACAAGAGCGAGTCCGCCGATGCGATACGGGCGGCATACCGTCAGATCCATGACAAACTGGCCTCAACTCCCGGTGTTGAAGCGGTATCTTTCAGCCAGGGCGCCCATCCTATGGGAAGCGACGACGAGGAATATTTCTGGTATGTCGACCGGCCCGCGCCGGTGCACCAGAATGATCTCGCCATGGCGGTGGAATATGTTGTTGAACCGGACTTCTTGAAGGTGATGCAAATCCCAGTAAAGCGTGGCCGGTTTTTTAACGCTGCAGACAATGAACATGCCGCGGCCGTTGCGGTTATCGATGAAAGCCTGGCTGAGAAATATTTTCCCGATCGCGATCCCATTGGCCAGTACCTTACCTTCAATGTAAACCCGGCAAACTCTGACAAAGTACCCAATCCCCAGATCATCGGAGTGGTAGGCCACATCAACCAGTGGGGGCTTGATAACGATGGCCCGGGCGCGCTCCACGCGCAGATCTTCCTGCCCTTGGCGCAGGTTCCTGACAAGGAAGTGCAGCGCGGCGGTCTCAATGTGGAAGTATTCGTGCGGGACCAGGGAGCCAGACTCGCGAACATGCCTATGCTGCGCAGTCGTGTGCTCGAATTCAACTCCTCCCTGGTTATCCATCATCCCGAAGACATGGAGAGGACCGTGGCCGATTCCATCGCCAGCAAGCGATTCACCATGACGTTGCTGGGCGTCTTTGCTTTCCTTGCCCTGGTGCTTGCCAGCATTGGAATCTATGGCGTCCTTTCTTATACGGTGGGACAGAGGACAAAGGAAATCGGTGTGCGCATGGCGCTGGGTGCGCAGAAATTCGACGTTCTTCGCATGGTCATGAAAGAGGGCGCGGGGATGGCCCTGGTTGGCATCTTGATTGGGCTGGCCGGAGCTTTTGGCCTGACCCGCCTGATGAGCACCATGTTATATGGAGTGAAACCCACTGACCCGCTGACATTTGTCTCCGTCGCAGCGCTGCTCGGCGCCGTTGCCATGGCCGCCTGCTACGTCCCCGCGCGGCGCGCGATGAAAGTGGACCCGATGGATGCTCTGCGACATCAATAGCAAGGCGACTCCGCACCCTCTCCTGATAAAATGGTCAGCAGACCACATGTTCATGGCGCGGAGAGGTGCGTGAGTGGTTGAAACGATCCGCCTCGAAAGCGGACATACCTTAACGGGTATCGGGGGTTCAAATCCCTCCCTCTCCGCCAGACCCCTGCATGCAATCACGTGTTTATCGTTGATGCGGTCAATTGATGGATTCTCGCCGCAGTTTCGATTCGCGTGGTTGTAGTCTTCGGCGTATCCTTCTTCATTA
>DASTPO010000210.1:0-5627 GCA_035762225.1 Candidatus Angelobacter sp. | reverse complement strand
TATTCCCTGCTCCGCTCCCGGCGTTGCGGGAGGGAAGATTTGCCGGTTGGTCAGTTGGTAACTTCACCAACCAGCGGTATCAACGTCTGGCAATTCACTTTCGAATCGCTGACCTTCAGGCAGATTGCATCGGGGTAGCGATGAATCCGCACCCAAAGGTGGTCAAACGAATCCGGTAAAGAACAAAAACAGAGGACGGCCATTGCCGTCCCTGCATGAGATTATCGCTTGCTGAACTGGAAGCGCTTGCGGGCTCCCTTTTGTCCATACTTCTTGCGCTCTTTGCCGCGAGCGTCGCGGGAAAGGAAGCCTTCCACTTTCAGCTTCTTGCGCAGTTCAACATTGAAAACCAGCAGCGCGCGGGCAATGCCCATTCTTAAGGCGCCGGCTTGTCCGTTGATTCCGCCGCCGGAAACATTGGCGGTGATATCGAAGGTAGAGCTGGTCTCGCTGGTCACCAGCGGCTGCTTCACTTCCACCCGCTGTGCGCCAGTCAAAAAGTATTTATCGAATTCGCGCCCATTGACCACAAACTTGCCGTCTCCGGGACGCAGGAAAACCCGGGCCACGCTCGACTTGCGGCGTCCGGTGCCGTAATACTGAACCTGTTCAGCCATCTTTTCTCAATCGCTCCAAAAAATCATGTGGACCGCAGTCAGCCTGCGTCCGTTTTATGCCTGCTTGCGACCGGCAAGCTCCAGGGCCTGGGGCTTCTGCGCCGAATGGTCGTGCTTATCGCCGGTATAGACCTTCAGCTTCTTGCCCATGGCCTTGCCTAGTTTGCTCTTGGGCAACATGCCCAGAATCGCTTCCTGGACCACGCGGTCCGGACGGCGGTCAAACAGCTTGCGGAACTGCTCTTCGCGCAATCCGCCTGGAAAGCCGGTGTAATGCCGGTAAACCTTCTGTTCAGACTTCATGCCGGTCACGCGGATCTTCTCCGCGTTGATCACGATGACATGATCGCCCACGTCGATAAACGGCGTGTACATGGGGCTCTCTTTACCGGCCAGAATGCTGGCGACGCGCGTGGCCAGCCGGCCCAGCGTTTGCCCTTGAGCATCCACCACAAACCACTTGCGCGCAATGTCCTGCCCGCCTGGAAAACGGGTTGCCATTTCCAAACTCCTGAGAATAAAAGCACTAAGAAAGACCGCTCGATGACGCCACTTACTTCCTGAAGGGAAGACACAAGGCGGGCCAACTGCAGAGCAGTGAAGGTTTAAGGATACCCAACAAGCATCGATAATGTCAACGTCAGGGCATCCGGGGAAGCAACGAGTGCCTTGCAACATTCAACCTCTTTTCCGATTTGCCTGCCTTTGACGCTCAAATCGCTATATGTTCGCCAAGGCCTCTAATTTTCGATCAAATTTATCGAAGAACAAAGCGGCAATTCGCACCAGACAACCTTACCCAAGCCGCATGCGCCCGTCTTCGCCGAATCGATTTGCCTGCTATCAAAACCAGACTCTCTCGCGTCAAACCACTGTCTGCCATTCGTGGAGAATTCTTTCGTGAACCGACTCCTTGCAGCTTCCCTAAAAATTGCCTTGACGGTGCTCATCGGCCTTTTGAGTGTCAGCCCTCTTCGCGCGCAAAACAGCCCACTCAGCGCGGGACTGAAAACAGATTTCAAAAATATTGAAGGCTACTTCCTGCGGGCGGCGGAAAAGATGCCCGAAGACAAATATGGTTTCCGGCCGTCACCGGACGTGCGCACCTTTGGCCAGATCGTCGCCCACGTAGCAGACGACCAATACAATCTCTGTGCTCCGGCAAAGGGCGAGACCAGAAAAGCGGCCTACACCCAGATCGAAAGTACCCTCTCAAAGAAAGCGGACCTCGTGGCCGCCTTGAAAGAGGCATTCGCATACTGTGATGGCGCGTACGACGCGCTGACCGACGCTGCTGGCGCAGAAGCCGTCAAGGGGTTCAAGAACAAGGGCCGGTTTGACATGCTTAACTGGAACCTGTGGCACACATGGGAGCACTACGGGAATGTCGTCGTGTACCTGCGCATGAAGGGCCTGGTTCCTCCCACCAGCGAGAAAAACCAGCCGATGCCGATGAAGTAACACCGCCTCAGCATTGGGTATCAATCGCCGCCAGCGCGCCTTTCCCCTTGCCCTCTGTGTTCTTCCACGCCCCATATGGTTAGATAGATATGGATGATCCAACTCTCAAATGCCGGAAAGCGTTTCGGTCCTAAAGTCCTTTTCCAGGAACTGGACTGGCTGATCACGCCGCATGATCGCGTAGGTCTGGTGGGCGCCAACGGCACCGGCAAAACCACGCTGTTAAAAATTCTTGCCGGCAGCGACTCGCTGGACTACGGCACGCTCACCCGACAGCGTGGGATCCAATGCGGCTACCTGCCGCAGGATGGCCTCTCGCTTTCCGGGCGCACCGTGTTCGATGAGTGTCTTTCCGTCTTCGACCACATCCACCAGATGCAGCGCGAGCAGGAAGAGCTGGCCCATCGCATGAGCGAGGTGGATCACGCGAGCCCGGAGTACGCGCAGATTGCCGAGCGCTTCCACCGGATTGAAGCGGAGATGCAGGCGCGCGAGGGCTACACCATTGAGGCCGAAGTCGGCACCGTGCTCAACGGCCTGGGCTTCAGCAAGGACGATTGGCCGCGCCGGACGGAAGAATTCTCGGGCGGCTGGCAGATGCGTATTGCGCTGGCCAAGCTGCTGCTGCAAAAGCCCAACCTGCTGCTGCTGGACGAACCCACCAACCATCTTGACCTGGAAACACGCAACTGGCTGGAGCAGTATCTCGTCCAGTATCCCCACGCCTATGTTCTGATATCCCATGACCGCTACTTTCTGGACGTCACCGTCAAAAAGACGGCGGAGATATGGAACAAGCGCGTCTTCTTCTACAGCGGCAACTATGAAAAATATCTGGCGCAGAAGGCCGAGCGCCGCGCCCAGCTCGAGGCCGCGTACACCAATCAGAAGGAAAAGATCGACCAGCTTGAGGCGTTCATCAACCGCTTTCGCTACCAGGCCACCAAGGCCAAGCAGGTGCAGAGCCGCATCAAGGAGCTGGAGCGGATGGAGAAGATTGAGATTCCGCCGGACGAAAAAGGCATCCACTTCTCTTTTCCACAGCCTCGGCCCAGCGGCCGCGTGCTGGCGGAAGCCAGGGAACTGGGCAAGAGTTACGGGGCCAAGCAGGTTTTTTCCAACGCGAATTTTGTGATCGAGCGCGGAGACCGCATTGCGCTCGTCGGTGTCAACGGCGCGGGCAAGTCCACATTGATCAAACTGCTGGCGGGAATGGAGGCGCCCACCAGCGGAGAGCTTCGTGCCGGCCACAATGCAGATGTCGATTACTTCGCCCAGGACCAGTACAAAGCGCTGGACCCACAGGCGCGCATGCTCGACGATCTTTTTGAGGCCGCGCCGCGCTCCACCCAGACCGAACTGCGCAGCCTGCTGGGCTGCTTTCTTTTTTCCGAGGACGATGTCTTCAAGACCATCGGCGTACTTTCCGGCGGCGAGCGCAACCGCTACGCTCTGGCCCGCATGCTGTTGCACCCCTCGAACTTCCTGCTGCTCGACGAGCCGACCAACCACCTCGATCTTCGCGCTAAAGACGTTCTGCTGGATGCATTGCAGAAATTCAGCGGCACTGTGGTCTTCGTCTCCCATGATCGCTATTTCATTGACAAGCTGGCGACCCGCGTCTTCGAGATCGGCGATGGCCGGGTCGAGATCTTTCCCGGAAATTACGAGGACTATCTCTGGCGCAAAGAAGGCAAGGCCGGCCTGCTGGAGAGCTCACTTCTGTCCGCTCAGACCCCAGCCGCGCCTGCCGCTCAGGCCACCGGAAATCATGCTGGTCCCCCGCCCGAGCCGGAGGTGCGACAAAAGCGCCTGAATCCCATCAAGCTCAAGCAAATGCGCGAGCGCCTGGAGGAAGTGGAGGAGGAGATTGCCCGGCTTGAAGCGGCCATTGCTGCCGCGGAAACCGCCTTGCAGAACTTTGTCAGCGCTGAAGAAACGCAACGTCAGACGGAGTTGCTGGACCGCTCCAAAGCTGAACTGGAGCGCACCATGGCGGAATGGGAAGAGCTGGGACAGCAACTGGAAGCCAACGCTGAAGCCTGACGCTAACTTTCCCAAAAGTTTATCATGAGTTACGGGCCTGAGTTGCTGCTCAGGGATCACCTAAGAGGGTCAAGGCAAAGAATTTAGTCCCCGGTATTACCTCTAAGGCAAAACCGTGGACAACCCACTCTGTGCTGCTGCTCTCCTATTTCTGAGAAACTCACGGGGCCAGGCGCGGGGCGTACTCTGTCTCAACCACGTTCCTATTTAGGGGTCCCAAATCCGGGTATATAGGGTGTCGCGTGATTTCAGTGCGGGCTTTTTCGGTAGGAACACTTCTTCTGCTGTCTTCATTCGCGGGCGCGAATTTCGCCTCGGCTCAGTGCACCTCCACCGTCGATAAGACTGTAAAGATCTGTTCTCCCGCGGCCAACGCAACTGTGAGTTCGCCGGTGACGTTTTCCGCCGGAGCAAAAGACTCGACGCATCCTGTCACGGCGATGATCATGTACATCGATTCGGTCAAAAAGGCGCAGAGCTCCAACGCTTCTCTTACGGCTGTTCTGTCTCTGGCTGCCGGCAAGCATGCCATCGTGGTTCGCGCCTGGGACTCTTCAGGATTTTTCTTCTCTTCCTCTGAGACCATTACCGTAAACGCCGCGCCGACACCAACTCCGACGCCTACTCCGACGCCCACTCCTACTCCCACCCCAACGCCAACTCCCACAGCTACCCCGACTCCAACGCCAACAGCAACTCCGACCCCGACACCTACTCCGACGCCTGGCGGCATCACGGCCGTCAATCACGTGGTTTTTGTGTTGCAGGAGAACCGCAGCTTCGATAGCTACTTCGG
Organism: Candidatus Angelobacter sp.; assembly: GCA_035762225.1. Taxonomy (GTDB): domain Bacteria; phylum Acidobacteriota; class Terriglobia; order Terriglobales; family Acidobacteriaceae; genus Angelobacter. Next base: position 707 of record DASTPO010000210.1, on the reverse strand, counting down.
CATGCTCAACCCATACCGCGCCGCGCGCGGCTGGAACATTGGCGACGATCATAACCAGTATGACGTTGACGGTATCGATGACAAGCTGGCCACCATCGCCAACAAGAACGATGAAGGCACGGTCTTCCAGCTCTTCCATACCACCAGCAGCTGCCTTGATGACATGAGTTCAGCATGGCTGGAAAGCTTTGGTGACGTGAACCGCTTTGACTTCACCACCACGCGCGGCATCCTGATGGATGGCTTTGTGCACACGGCGGAAGGGTTCGCTAAATCCGGCAGTGGCAGCGGGGCCTTTACCGATCTTGCGGGCGAGCGCGCCATGGCCTTCTATCAGGACACCAGCACCACCGGCGCGGCCGAGTTGAATTATTACTATTTCATGGCATCGCAATTTGCCCTGTCGGATCGATGGTTCTCGCCGATCGCGAGCAAGACCATCCCCAACCGCCTGGCGACCATGAGCGGCGGCACCACGCAGGGCTATGCCTTCGATCCGGGCAATGACGATCACGCTCCGCAGCTTACCGCCAAGACCATCTTCCAGTTGCTCGATGAGCACAACATCTCCTGGAAGATTTATTACTCGGCCACCAATACGAACGGCAGCCCATCAACCACGTTTACCTATTTCGGTTACAGCGGAAAATATATTTCCAGAAATTCGGCCGGTGTCCTTACCGTGGATTCAACCCACATTGCGCCGC
>DASTPO010000209.1:0-2448 GCA_035762225.1 Candidatus Angelobacter sp. | reverse complement strand
GCGCGGGATTGGGCAGACCGGGCGCTGGCCATGGATTCCGATGAGCCTTCAGTTCTTTACAACGTGGCGTGCACCTATGTCTCTGTCGGAGAAAAAGACAAGGCCATCGATTGTATGGAAAAAGCCATGCGCCAGGGCTTCGGCCATATCGATTGGATGGTAAATGATCCAGACCTGGAATCACTCCGCGACCACCCGCGATTTAAAGCCCTCATGCGGAGCGTTGGCGCCGAGCGCTTCAATCTGGCCCAGGCATAAGCAGCCCTAAGCCGGCTGGAGCGCATGTTTCCTTTCAAAGGCTTGGCGGTCGGGCTGAAGCCTTGCCGCGAGCGTCACCCATTGCTTCGAACTCCTCCAGCGTGAGACGATGCATTCTCATGCTCCACACTGAGCCGCGCAATCTCGTCCTTCAAACCGACAGCTACAAATTTACGCACTGGAAGCAATATCCGCCCGGGACTGAGTATGTTTACAGCTACCTGGAGTCGCGAGGCGGGATGTTTGGCCAGACCCTGTTCTTCGGCCTGCAGTATTACCTCATGCGCTATTTACAGGGCGCGGTGGTGAATGAAGAAGACGTAAGAGAGGCGCAGGATTTCGTCGATCGGCATATAGGGCCGGGCCAGTTCAACTTTGAAGGCTGGATGCATGTGGTCCGCGCTCACGGCGGCAGGCTGCCGGTGGTGATTAAGGCCGTGCCGGAGGGAAGCTCGGTGGACGTGCAAAACGTCCTGATGACGATTGAGAATACCGATCCACGCTGCTACTGGCTGACAAATTATCTGGAAACGCTGTTGCTGAAGGTGTGGTATCCGATCACAGTGGCGACGCTATCGCGGTCGATACGAAAAGTGATGGTGGCGGCGCTCCAGCGTTCCGGCGACCCTTCCCTGATCGACTTCAAGCTGCACGACTTTGGTTATCGCGGCGTGTCCAGCGAGGAAACCGCCGGTATCGGTGCGGCCGCGCACCTGATCAACTTCAAAGGCACAGACACGGTTGCCGGCATTCGCGTGCTGCAAAAGTTCTACCAGTCGAAGGAGATGGAAGGGTTCAGCATTCCGGCGGCGGAGCACTCTACCATCACCGCCTGGGGACGGGAAAACGAGGCGCGCGCCTATGAAAACATGCTGACCCAATTCCCCGAGGGCGTGGTGGCCGTGGTAAGCGACTCCTATAACGTTTATGAAGCGTGCGAAAAACTCTGGGGCGGCGAGTTGCGGGAAAAAGTTGAGAACCGCAAGGGGACGCTGGTGGTGCGTCCGGACTCAGGCAAGCCGCGCGAGGTGGTGCTGAAGGTGCTGGAAATTCTCGGCGCCAAATTTGGCTACGAAACCAACGCCAAGGGATATCGCGTGCTGAACCCCAGCATCCGGGTGATCCAGGGCGATGGCGTGAACTACTGGACAATTCAAGACGCTTTGACCGCGATGAACCGCGCAGGGTGGTCGGCGGACAATATCACCTTTGGCATGGGTGGCGCGCTGCTGCAGCAGCTGAACCGCGACACACAGCAGTTTGCTTTTAAGTGCTCCAACGTGACCGTGAACGGAGAGGACCGCGACGTCTTCAAAGACCCGGTGGAAGGCCACGATAAGGCGTCAAAAAGAGGACGGCTGGCGCTGCACTTCAAAGATGGAAGCTGGAGCACGGCGCGGTTGCGAAAAGGCGTGGATGATCCGGATGACCGCATGAAGCCAGTCTTCCGCGACGGAGAATTGCTGGTGAACCAGAGTGTTGCTGAGGTGCGCCGGCGAGCGCGGCTGACGGAATAGTCCGCCGTGCTGGACTGCACGCAGCTAGGTCCCGGTGGAAGACAAGGGATTGCTGCCGGCGGTCTCGGCTTCCAGAGCTTTGAAGAATTTACCGGCAAGCATGTTGCCTGTGGCTTGAATCATGCGCTGGCCAACGCTAGCCAGCAATCCGCCCACGTTGACGTCGCCGGTGTATGCGATTGAGGTTGCGCCGGCATCATCGCTCAGGTTCAGTTCTCCGGAGCCTTTGGCGAAACCCGGCTGCCCTTTACCTTCCACCACCAGTTTGTAATGCTGTGGCTGAACAATATCCCGGAGAGAGACCGTAGCCGAAAAAACTCCTTTGACCGGTCCTACACCGGCGGTGAGCTTTGCGTGGTACTGGTTCTCGCCGGTTTTTTCCATCTGCTCACAGCCCGGGATGCACTTCTGCAGGATGAGTGGATCGGTGAGCGCGGCGAAGACGCGTTCCCGTGGTGCTGCGATTTTGTAGGTGCCTTCAATCTTCAAGACTAAGCCCTCAACCACAAAAGACAACGAAACACGAAGTGACGGAGCGGACGGTCCGCAAGACCTATGTGGCTCTTCGTGCCCATTGTGGCTAAAACTGAACTACTTTGCGCGTGAAACTGCCATTTCCAATGCGCGGCGCGTGTATACGGCCGCCAGTTGCTTTCGATACTCAGCCGAGGCT
>DASTPO010000208.1:0-2928 GCA_035762225.1 Candidatus Angelobacter sp. | reverse complement strand
ACGAGAATCAGGTTGTGAACAAGCGATTACGGATTCAACACATGGGGCTTTGCTAACGCTGCCTGTTGTCTCGAAGTCAGCGCAGGTTTCGCGGCGACCAGCTTCATGTATTCGGTGAGCGTTACAAACCGGTAGCCACGCGCTTTGAGTTCGGTGATGAGCCGCGGCATGATGGCTGCCGTGGTAGAAAGTTCATGAAAAGCAAGGATGTGGGTGTAGGTACCTCGCTTCTCGCGCTGCTCAATCTGTTTTAAGACGCCGTCCGGCAAAGATGGCTTGGGGCAGCCGACGGGATTCCTGCCGGCGCAAAGGTAGTCGAGCGAATTGACGTCGCGCAGCGCCACGGGATTTTCCGATGAGATGGTCAACACGTGATAGCCCTGCTGTTGCAGGTCGCGACGTGCATCCTCAGGGATAATCCAATCCGGAGGACGAAGGTAGCGGGGCTGTGTGCCCGTAACCGCCTTGATCGCCTCCGCGCCGCGGTCCACGTCATGCATCACCCACTGCTCACCGTTTTTCTTTTCCGCGCTGCGCAATTCCAGATGGCTGTAAGTGTGGTCTTCCAGTTCATGGCCGCGCCGGATCAGTTGCCCTGCGGCATCCAGGCAGGTAACGCCGATGTTGTCCTCATGCCGTGGCTCGCCCCATGTCTTGGGGGTAAGACGCCAGCCAACCACAAAAAATGTGGCCTTCACGCCATTGCGATCGAGAATATCCATCAGGCCGGGGGCTGCGTGGTCTCCCCTGGAGCCAAACAGAACATAAGGCCGGGGGCCGTCGTCAAAAGTAAGGGCAATAAGCTTGTCAGCCGGCGAAACGGGACTTGTGTCACTTACCGGACTTATCCTGGCTTGGGTGGCCTCACTGGAAGCGCTCCTGCCGCTATTCTCGCGGCTGTCCGCTGAAGACGTGCCGGAAGGGCCGCCAACCCCAACCTGGTTGCGACTGGCGCATGCGCTCAGCAGCGCAAGACCGACAAGGGGCAGGAACATTCCAAACTGACGCATCTAGACCTCTCTCCCCGGTAATCGACTGATTCCGGTGACTTTTTAGCTCCAACAGATGTCCGGGGGAGACGGATGAAGAGAAGCGGCAGTCAGCAAAAACGGTTAAGCAATATTTATCACCAGCAAGCGCTGTTGGTTAGAGTCCGAAGGTCATTAGCTAAGGTAATCAGGCGCAGACTGACGAAGGGGCGGTCGGAGGCGTGGTGATGGGCAAATACGAACAGGGGACCATTGGCAAAGATTGCGAACATCAAGCCGACATACGAACGGACGCGGCTGCGCCGTATCTACGACGGCGTCTTCAGGATCAAATAGCCGCCGGCCATCCCAAAGATCAAATCCGGAGACCATGCGGCAATCAGGGGTGGAAGCTGGCTGACGTTGCCCATGGCCTCAAACAGCCCCGAAGTCAGGAAGTACCCGACGCCGATGATCAGGGCCACTACCACCCCGCCGAGCGCGCCACGACGACCGCCGGATAGCGCAAAGGGCACCGCGATGACCGCCATGACCAGCGTGATCAGCGGGAAAGCAATCTTCTTTTGCAACTGGACGCGAAGGCGTACCACGTCAAAGCCGCCCTGCTGGAGATCGTCGATATAGCGGCGCAGCTCGTCATAGTTCATTTCTGACGATTGCAGCACTTCTTTCTTAAAGTAGCCCGGCGGCTCGTTGATTTCGGCAAATGTGCTCACGTCAAATTTGCGCAAGTCTTCACGGTTTTCGCCCCCTTGAGGATCGATCCAGGTGCGCTGCCAGCCGTTTTCAAAGGTCCATTTTTGCAGATGCTCCGCCCATCGCGCCCGGATCGCGTACACGCGCTTCACCATCTGGAAGGAATGAGGATCAAGCTCAAACGCGGAGATGCTGCCAAAGGTATTGCGGTCGGGATCGAACGCCTCGTAATAGTAGATTTTGCGGTTTTCCTGCGTTCCGTCAGGCCGCTTCTTGCTTTCGCCGAAAATCCATTTGCGGTCGGGGCGCAGATATGTCTGCGTGGGTTTGCCTTTGATCAGGTTGCGCAGGGTCTCCACCCGCTTGTTGGAGTACGGCAGATACAACTGGTCAAGCATGAACAGGCAGCCCGCCAGCCCGATGGAGATCGCCAAAATTGGCACCACCGCGCGATAGATGCTTACGCCCGTGGCCTTCATGGCGGTGATCTCATTGGACTTCTGCATCAGGCCGAACATCACCAGCACGGTGAGCAACACCGCCAGAGGCGTGACCTGGTACAAGACTGAGGGAAGAAAGTTAAGAAGGTATTCCGCTTGTACCAGGAAGGGAATCTTCTTCCGCACGATGTCAGACAGCAACTCAAAATAAGTGAAAATCAGAAACAGCGTGAGCAGGCTGGAAAGAATCAGCAGCAGAGTACCGACAAAGTTGCGCAGAACATAATCGTCCAGGATCAGCGGAAAGCGGGTGCTGAAAAGGCGCCCGCGGCGGCGGCTCCCATTGACTGGATCGTCACCCTTGAGGCGGAGAAGAGTTGCCAGAGAGTCCTTGAACTGTCCGATGAGCACATGGCCAAGTCCGAGTTCGATTGGAATCTTGTCGGTACGCCACAGCAGCGCGGTGCCGATAACGCCGAAAATAATGTTGGCCATCCATGCGCCCAGCACCGGCGAGATTTTGCCGCCGCGCGCCAGAGACACGCCGATGGTGGAGAGAAAGTAATAGATGAAGACCAGAACGATGGTCAGGACAAATCCGGCGCCTTTGCCGCCCTTCTTGCCTGATAGTCCCAGTGGGATGCCGATCAGCACCAGGACCAGGCATGCGGTGGGCAGGGCCAGACGGCGGTTGAATTCGATCCAGTACCACCGTGCCAGTTCTTTATTGGGATTGAATTTTTGCCGGTAAAGTTCCGGCGTGCTGAGTTGCGCCACCGGCACGGCTTCCTGCGTGGGCTTGA
>DASTPO010000207.1:0-5754 GCA_035762225.1 Candidatus Angelobacter sp. | reverse complement strand
GCCTTGCGTGCCGTGAGCATGCGCGGCAATCTTGCGTCCCGCCATATGCGCTTCTTCCGCCGCTGCCTTCAACTCTTCCGGCGTAAACTGTGGCGCGCCGGGGCTGTCACCCTTGGAAAGCACCCCGCCTGTGGCCAGGATCTTGATCACATCCACGCCATATTTCACCTGGGCGCGGACTACATGCCGGATCTGGTCGACGCCATCGGCGATTTGAAAATCTCGTTCCTCGGGAAACATATGTACCTGCGTCTGCGGCGAATAATTATTGAGATCGCCGTGCCCGCCGGTGATGGAGATGCCCGGCCCGCTGGCGACAATGCGCGGCCCCGGCACCAGGCCTTCGTTGATCGAATTGCGCAGGTCCACAGCCAGAAAAGGCTCCGAGCCCACATCACGCACGCTGGTGAAGCCTGCTTCCAGAGTCTTGCGGGCATTCACCACGGCGGCAAAGGCGCTCGAAAACGGCGTGTCTTTGAAGCGATAGATCTCGTCATAACGGTCGGCGCGCGCGCCCAGATGCGTGTGGCAATCAATCAACCCCGGCAAGACGGTATCGTGAGAGAGGTCGATCATGGTGGAGCCCGCGGGAATGGTGACCGCAGATGCCGGCCCAACACTTTGAATCCGCTCGCCCATAACGACGATCACGACGTTTTCGCGGACACTGTCCGAGGTAGCGTCAAACAGCCGTCCGGCACGGATGTAAACGGGTTTAGGCGCGGGCTTCTGCGCTGGCTGCTGGGCCACGGCGGAAATAACTGCCAATGCACTGAACAAGGCTGAAAGAAGAAGGCGTTTCATTGGTAATCCTCAAAGAAAGCACGGTGAGTATATATGAAGGCTGCATAGCGAGGCCCGGGGCGAGACAAGCGGTTGGAGCGAAGAGACAAAAAACCAATCAGAAGCTCAGCGGCAAGGCCGGCTGGCGCGCCGAGCAGCCTGCGTCTAGGACGTGATCGCGCCGCACAGAAACCATGGCACACTCTAAGCGTTTGGGGCTCAGCAACGAAATTGAAGTGGCGCACTTCGGGGACTTACTTGGCAACCAAGAGCACTCTGGAAAAGTTGAGCCAGATTCTCCAGCGATCATATTCGCGGCTGTGCGAGGTGGCTGTGACTACGGCATCTTCCACGCAGTTTTTGCTGAAGATCACCTGGAGTGTCGAGCCCAGTTTCACCATCGGGCCGATCAACATGGTGGCATCGCGCTCGCCGACGGGAAGAATCAGGTCACGCTCCTGAAAAGGAATGCCGTTGCTGGCTATTCCCCGCAGGATCGCAATGGTTCCGCCCTCGGGAACCTGCAGCGCTTCGGGGCCTTCCACCATTTCCGCTTCCTGGGTGGCCGCCCTGGGTTGGGTGGCTCCGGTTGCCGCCGTGCTGACGACCGTAACAGCTGGAATTCCCAGCTCCCAGTCTTCCGGAGGAAAATAGATACCCCAGAAGTTTTCCGGACGATAGAGTTCGATGCCGTATTCGCGTTCGCCGGAATCGGCCCAAACTACCTGGCCCACCCGCCACTTATACGGCGCAAGCATGGCCACGCGGACTTCCATCTGCGGTTCCAGCGGCACGGTGGAACGGATCTTGGCTCCGTGACGATTGACCAAAATTGTTTCCGCGGCCCCGCTTACGTGTGATCCATCGCTCTTCTGGCCGGACACTGCTAATGCCAGTGAAACAAGGACACGGGAGCTTCTGCGACCGCGCTCACTTGCGATCATCTGCTGCGCCATATGTCTTTCACGACACGCTTGAATTTAAGGAAAACTATAGAGCCTTCGGCCAGTTAGCGCTATATTACTGCAACCCACGCCTGCTCCAACAAAAAGCAATATGGCATTGGACCAAGGTAACCTGTTTTATCAATAACCTCTAATATTCGAGCGATACGCCATGTCTTCGCTCTAAACACTCCCCCGCTGTCGCGTGTTGCTGGTTCGCAATCAGTCACTTGCAAGCATGCACGATCACCCACAGGTCTTTCAATGCATGCCACATCCTTGATATAGAGTGTGTTCCGCTTGAAAGGTTACTTCGCCGGAGCAATGGAGCTCACATAAATGGTCTGGGTAGCTTTATCCAGCGCACCCCTTACCACGACTTTCTGGTTGGCCAGTTCAGATGGCCTGCGGTCTTCGTTGAGCTTGTAGATTTTCTTGCTCGCGGGATCGAAGAGCACGTAGCCGTACCGGCGGGCGCATCCTTTCACGCAATTGGCCTCGGTATTCACGCTGGCGCGTTTCATCACTTCCTGGTGGGAGCCTTTGGTCGCACATTGTCCGTCTGTGATTACGCCGGTAAAAGTCCGTAATGGCGCGGTGGTCTTGGCTCCTCCAGCCGCATTCTTAGGCTGCGCCGGCGCTCCTGCTCCCTGCACTGCAAATCCGCAAACTGACAAAACCGCCACCACAAAAACGCTTCTTATAACCTGTAATCTTTTCATCGGGATCTCCTTTAGAACTTGGCTGATGTACCCATGTTATCGCGTCGCTGTTTGGTGTTCAGCGTCTTGTCCGCCCAGGTGTTCTTTGAAGAACCGGACCATCTCAACTGTCGATCGTATGCGGTTCGGGACCTTGCGCCAGCCATGCCCTTCGTCAGGAAAAAGAATGTACTCCACAGGGACGCCGCGTTCCTTCAGTGTCTTCACAATCTGCTCAGCTTCAATCACCGGCACGTTGGTATCGTTGGCGCCGTGCTGCACCATGGTGGCCGCCTTGATTCGGTCAAGCTTGTAAATCGGCGATAAGCGGTCCAGCATTTCCTTCTGCGTGGCCGGATCGCCATATTCGACCTTGGAAATCGCTGCCATCCAGGGCTGGGTGTGTTGGAAGAAGGTCATGAAGTTGACTATCCCGAACAGGTCCACGCCGGCGGCAAACATATCCGGAAACTCCGTCAACCCGGCCATGGTCATGTACCCGCCATACGATCCGCCGGTAATGCCAATCCGCTTCGGGTCGGCCAGATGATTGCTCACCAGATAGTCAACGCATGACTTGATATCTTTTACGCCATTGAAGCGCAGTTCGCCGTTATCCAGATTTACGAACTTCTTGCCAAAACCGGATGATCCGCGGACGTTCGGCGCAAAAACACCGATCCCCTGGGCCAGCAGAGCCTGATAATCACTCCGAAACGGCGCGCGTTCCTGGCCTTCCGGGCCGCCGTGAAAACTCACCACGTAGGCGCCCGGGCCGTTCTGCCCTTTGGGGCGGTACAGCCAACCGCTGAGCTGGAGTCCGTCAAAGGACTTAAAGGTAACCAGCTCCGGCCGTACCAGAGCAGCCAGGTCCACGCCCGGATGCGGGCTGAAAGTGAGCTGCCGAAACTGTTGCGTTTTTACATCCATGATCCAGACGTCGGTGGGCTGTGCTGCGCCCGACACGTTCATGGCCAGCTTCGATCCATCCCCGGAGAACCTGAGACCGCCCACCAGCTCCCCCGGAAGCTTAGGACCGGGCATCTGCTTGCCGTGGACGATATCGTAAAAAGAAAGTTCGTCGCGGCCCTGAATGTTCCAAACCAATGCAGCCATCGTGCCCTGCTCGTTCAGGCGCACACTGTCCAATTCTCCGTCCTGGCGCTCGGCCAGCGTTTCAATGTTTGCCGGAGCGCCGTCCGCCGCAAACTTAATCCGTCCCAGAGCCAACAGGTCGCGATCTTGATTGGTGGCGATGTAGGCAGCCGAGCCGTCGCGCGCCAGTTCTCCGGAAAACTGCGCTACGCCGTCATGCTTTGTGATCAGCGTGTCCCTGCCGCTGGCAAGATCGAGCAGATAGAGATTGTTGTCGCCGCGATTGCGCAAGCGGCTCAACAGCGCACGCCTGCCATCTCGAGAGATGCCGTCAATGCTCCCGACGCCAGGATTCTTTGCTACTTGCCGGGTTTCGCCCGAAGCTACATCCACCATGAAGCTGTCGCGCGACGCGGGATCGTTTCGGCTGGAATCAATCGCAACTTGCTTGCCGTCATCCGTCCAGCCATCAAATCCGTTGTTATCCTTGCCACCCTGCGTGAGCAGCTTCATTCCGGTGCCGTCAGGCTTCACCACGTAAACCTGGGTGTTCAGGCCGCCGCCCGGAGCAATGGTGATGGCAATCCAATCGCTCGCAGGGGACCATTCCGCCTGCGTCACCGGATCGTCGCCGTTGGTGACCATCCGCGGATAGCCACCTTCCACCGGCACCACCCACACCTGGGGCGATCCGCTCATGTTGGAAATAATGCTCACCCACTTGCCATCAGGAGAAAAGCTTGGCGCAACCGCGCTACCCACGCGGGCCATGCGCGCCACCGCAGCGGCAACGTCCTGCGTGTGGGGTCGCGCCGGCGTGTCCGGGCTGGAAATCTGGTTTTGCGCGTACATGCTGGAGAAAGTTATCAACGCGGCACTGCATACTCGGCTAAATGTCATGGATCACCCGTTACAGGCCCATTCACAATCAGGGCCCGCCTGTGCGGCTGGAGTTTTTACGCATCAAATCCTATCGCACTCACCGGTGGGACATATAACTTTTTCGCAGTATAGTGTTGCTGTCCTGCTCACTGACAAAACAGTATGAAAAAGGCTTTCTTCTTGTGCGCCGTCATTACGCTGGGATTGCTGGCCTACGGTACCTACCAGGGGCTGGTAGTCGCCCCTCGCGAGGAGACCATGGGCGAGGCACAACGCATTTTCTATTATCACGTGCCTGCGGCCAGCAGCGCTTACATGCTGTTTTTCATCAATTTTGTCGCATCGATCGTATATCTGTGCAAGCGCAGCGCGCGTGCCGACGCCGTCGCGATCGCCGCGGCTGAGGTCGGCCTCGTGTTCGCTACTGTGACTCTGGCCCTGGGAATGATCTGGGCTCGTTACGCGTGGGGCCGCTGGTGGGCATGGGATAGCCGCCTTACCACCTTCCTGGTTCTCTGGCTGTTGTACGTGAGTTATAGAGTTTTGCGGCGGTCGGCAGAGGCGGGTTCGACAGCGGTGCTTGCAGCGGCGCTCGCGATCATGGTGTTTATCGGTGTCCCGCTGAATTACATGGCCAACCGCTGGTTTCGCACCAACCATCCTCAACCCGTCACGCTGGATGATCCCCGCATGAAGTTCGCTCTCCTCTCAGCCATGATTGCATTCCTGGCCTTTGCCCTCCTGTTGCTCTGGTTCCGCTATCACCTGGAGCGCATCGCGCAGGAACTCATTGGCGCCTATATCCGGAACGCTACCCACGGAGTGATGACGTCACTAGCCCTGCCCGCGATTTTGCTCTATCAGCTGCCCACCGAGATTGAACTCCATCACCAGCGAACTTTCATGTACGGCGGTTATATTGTTGCCTGGACCATCTATCTCAGCTATGTCTTGCTTCTTGTTTTCAAGCTGAACCGGCTCCAGAAAGAAGCCATGTCACAGGGAGTCGCACTAACCTAGGCCTTCGCGTTCGCCATTTGCCCGCGGAAGCCTGCGCCCGCATCAAGATCCGCACAAGAAAACGCCGGCAGCGAATGAATCGCCTGCCGGCTGTCTCTTGCCACTTCGATGTTATGCGGCCTTCTTGGCTTCCACGTTGATCTTGCCGGAAAGTTGCGTCAGCTTCTCGTCCGTGGCCCTTTCCTCATCCAACGTCTGCTGCAAGAGCTGCGCCAGATTGGCATGGCCCAACAGCTCAGCGTAGGTACGCACGGTCCCATATCCGGCCATCTCATAGTGTTCCACATGCTGCGCCGCGGAGATCAAACCGGCATCCATCACCTCGGCTT
>DASTPO010000206.1:0-2703 GCA_035762225.1 Candidatus Angelobacter sp. | reverse complement strand
CCGTCATCCTTATCGCGCGCGATCTCTGCCAGAAAATAAAGTGACTGAGCTTTGGCATCAACGCCTGCAGCCTGGTTCTGCAAAATGCTTTCGAATAAATGTTGTGCTTCGTCACGCTTGTGCACGCGGTATAGCGCAGTGGCAAATTCCGTTTGCAACGCAATAAGCTTGTCTGGTGGGGCCTGCTCCACCAGCGGGCTCAACTCGTCGAGCGCCTCTTGGTGTTTTTTGGCCTTACTCAGCAGCCCAACCCGGGTGTGCCGCTGATCAAAGCTTCCTGTGGGCGGCGTTTCGCCCATGCCGCGTAGTTCCAGGGCCGCGGGATCGGCCTCGGCGCTGGTCGGCATTTCAAAATAGATTTTGCGAAAAATCTCAGTCGCCTTGTCCTTCTCTCCGGCGGCAAGATAGGCCCGGCCCAGCGTAATCTCAATATCGGACTTTACCGGCTGGCGATGTTTTTCCAGATACTCGGCAGCCTGCTGCGGCTCATGCGTCGCCATCAACGCCGAGGCGTATAACAGCGCGACATCATGCGCCTCCAGCGAGTCCGGATACTTCGCTTCAAAACCGGAAAGCGTCTTCACTACCGCAGCGGCATCATTCTCACCCTGGTAGGCAAGCGCTTGAATGTAAGCCAGGTAGTCGCCCAGCAGAGGCTCCAGTGCCGAGGTGCGCTCCAGGGCCGAGCGCGCGCTGACAAAATCCCGATCCTGATAGTGAGCGTAGCCAATCACCAGCCAGGCTAATGGGCCAGCATCGTCCTTGGCGTGTTTGCGCGCGTATGCCTGGACCCCGGCGTAAGCCTGCGGTGTACGGTTTTCCAGCAGCTGCTGCGCCATGAGGCGAAGATCGGCCGAGGCCACGAAAGCACGCTTGATGTGTCCCAGCTTGCGCGCGGCCTGAAGGGATTTTTTCTTCTCCTGCGCGGAGTTTTTTTGCGTTTTGCTGGAATGGGTTTTCTTTCCCGATGTCTGGGCCGAAGAGCCCGCCGGAAACGACACCAGGAGCAGGGAGAGAACAGCGGATGAAAAACGTCTGACGAACACTGATTTTACTTATCGCGGAAAACCGGCGCCCATGAGTGATGCATCATTATCCGCCAGAATTCTGACTAATTCCTGATTAAAGTAATCGGCGGCTGCCACAGCCGATTCGGCATAACGCTTGTCATAGGTGGCACGGCTTTTCTCAATGTCCACCTTCAGGCGATCGTACAAATCCTTGCGCTGCCTGCCTTCGTCTACCTTGCCCTGATTGTACAGCTTTATCTCTTCCACCAGCAGCTTGGCAAAGCGTTTGGCTTTCTTGTGGATTTCATCTTCGGATGCGGGACTCGCTGAGGCCGCGGCGCTGGAAGAAGATGCAACCGGCTGGGAAGCCTCCTCTGCCGTTGCGGCGCCACTTGCCTTGCGCAACGCTGAAAGTTCCAGCCACAGTCCGGCAAAGCGCATCAGGGCCTGCAATCCTGAAGCATCGAGCTTGCCGCCCTCGGCAATGCCGCCATCGGCATAAATGATCGCTGCCACTTTGTCTTTTACCACCAGGGGCAGAACGATCGCTTCATCTTGCGCCGGAGCTTTCACGGCAGCGAAAAACGCCCCATCGAAATCGTTTGCCTGGCCGCGCGCCATCGCGCGCGCCGGTATCGCGCGCCCCGCCAGGCCTGCTGTGCTGCTGAGGCTCAGGTTCTTGATGGCATCGTTGTCTTCGAAGCCGATTCCCTGCCAGCCCTGTATGACGCTCCCCTTTACTACAAACAGAGCTACCCGCCCGGCGAAACGGGCTTCGCCTTCGAGCAAATGGCGAAGGATCTCCGCCTGCGATCCCGCTTCATGGATGGCGGCCGCAGCAGCATTCAACAAATCAGTGGGCGATGCGCCGGGGGCCGGCGCAAGCGAGTCCACCACCTCTACGGTGCGGCGAACGAGCTCCGCGCGAAGGCGAGGCAAGGCTCCATCGAATACCTCAGCCACCGCCTCTTCAATGATGTTTTGGATTTCCGTCGGACGTGACATGCCCAGCCGCGATTATATGGTGTATTTCATCAGTATCCATCAGCCAAGTAACTGAAGTCTATAGCGCTGCATCTTAGTCGTCACTCAGGAATCAGGGGGAACGGCATGGAATCGCGATCCGGGTTGCCGGAGTAACGTTTCCTGATCGGCCCAGGAAGCGCTACTCCACCACCAGCTTACCCGTCATGTCGTCGTGATGAGGCCCGCAAATAATCCCGCAGACCACCTCGTATTCGCCTTTAGGCGGCGATTTAAGAGCCACAATGGCCGGCTGCCCAGGACGTACCGGTTCCTTGATTCCTAATTTGGGAACATCAAAACCGTGCTGAACATCGGCCGTCGACACTTCCAATTCGGTGGTCTGCCCGGCCTTTACATGGATCACCGGGGGGTCAATGGAATACTTCTTCATTACGACTTTTATACGCTCCGGCGAGGGGCCGCTTTCTTTGTGGCATCCCACCGCAGACATAAGGAAACATATGAGGATAAGCGATAAGGTTTTATTCATAACGATATGAGCAGATGGCGAAACAAAAGGTTACGCCGTGCGTCTAAGTAGAAACATTTATTTTGGACTTTCACGTTTTGCGGGTGAAGAACATAGTAAATTAATTTTGAGTCGGAGCGGCATGGAAACCATCCAAAAGAAGGCCGAGGAAGGTATCAGCGAACTGGCGTTGGTCCA
>DASTPO010000205.1:0-6320 GCA_035762225.1 Candidatus Angelobacter sp. | reverse complement strand
CTGCTTCTGCGCGTCGGTGGCTTTGGGATCAGGATCGATCTTCGGCAGGAAAAGTCGGCTCAGCTTCGCGCCCTCAAACTTGGCTTCATTGGCTTTGTAAAAGGCTTCCATGTCCTCGGGCGACGGATTCTTATATTGTTCAAGCAGCTGGTTTCGATACAAATCGCCCAGCGTCTTTAAGCGCAACACACGCATGACTTCCGCGAACTGCGGTGTTTTCTCCACGCCCGCGGCTTTGGCGGCCTCGGCAAAGGTCATCAATTCAACGTAGGCTTCCGCCAGTTTGCGAAGCTGAGGCTGCGGGACAGGTTGATTGGTGGGGTTAAAGGCCTTTACCAGGTCCTCAAACTGTTTCTTGGTTACTTTGATCAGGCAGTCCTGAGTGCTGGGCACGTTGGGCTTGTTGGCAGCGCCTGTCTCCGCTGAGCACAAGCCACGAACCGTGATGACCGTCTGGTCATCCGGGACTGGCGGCGGCAGTTCGTCGCGTGTATGCAGAGTCGGCGCGCCGGTCGAGGGGTTCGTCTGGGTCGCACCTGGCTGCGCGGGCGCTGTCTGGGAGGTCTTGCCGGAAGCCTGGCCCATGGCCGTGGCTGCGAGCGCCAGGCACAAAATCGCAATGCGCATCATGGTAAGAGTCCTTTCGCAAATAAAAAGGTAGGGAAAAGCCGCAACATCCTAGCATAATAGTTTTCCACTCCAGCGTGCAGCATCAAGATAGGTTACTGATGTGCAGCATCCAAAATGAGACAATGAGGGCAATGCCCCCATCTGAGATGAACCCGGTGCTGGAAAGCATGCAGACGGAGAAGCGCGCGGTCGCCCTGGACTCGCTGCTGGCCGCCATCGCCATCACCGCGCTCAAACTGGTGGTTGGCGTCTCCACGCGCAGCCTGGGAATCCTCTCTGAGGCGGCGCATTCCGGCCTGGATCTCATCGCCGCGTTCGTAACGCTGCTCTCCGTCCGTGTCTCTGACAAGCCGGCCGACGCCGAGCACCAGTACGGACATGGCAAAGTCGAGAATTTTTCAGCGTTCATTGAAACCACGCTGCTCCTGCTTACCTGCGTGTGGATCGTCTGGGAAGCCGTGCGACGCCTCTCCGGCCATCACAGCGTCCACATCCAGCCCAGCGCCGCCGCCTTTGGCGTGATGTTCCTCTCCATGGCCGTGGATTGGTGGCGCTCCCGCAAGCTCAAGACGATTGCCGATAAGTATGACAGCCAGGCCCTGGAAGCCGATGCGCTCCACTTCAGCACCGACATTTTTTCCAGCGGGGTTGTCGCGTTGGGCCTGGGCCTGGTCTGGGCCGGCGCGCAATGGCAAATTCCCTGGCTCACCAAGGCTGATCCTGTTGCTGCCCTGATGGTCTCAGGCGTGATCGTTTACGTGAGTTCACGGCTCGCCCGCCGCACCATTGACGCTCTATTGGACGCCGCGCCTGTGGGCTCGCGCAGCCGCGTGATTGAAGCCGCTTTGAAGGTAGATGGGGTGATTGAGGTGGAGCGCGCCCGCATCCGCCGCGCCGGCAATCGTTATTTCGCCGATCTCACCGTTGGCCTGGCGCGTAACGTCACCTTCCAGCGCTCCGGCCAGGTGGTAAGCGGCATCACGCGTGCTATCCGGGAAATCCTGCCTGAAGCAGATGTCATTGTTCACTCGGTGCCGCGCGAGACCGGCCACGAGAATATCTTTGACCGCGTTCGCGCCGTTGCTTCGCGCAACAACTTCAGCGTGCATGACGTGAGCGTGCAGGACCTGAGCGGCCGGCTCCATGTAGAGCAGCACCTGGAACTCGATGAAACCCTGAGCCTCAAGCAGGCGCATGACGTGGTGACCGTGCTGGAAACCGAGATCCGCAACGAGATTCCTGAGATTTCCACCATTCTCACCCACATTGAAAGCGAGCCTTCAACCATTGAGTCAGGCAACACCGTGGTGCGCGACGCCGTGCTGGAGCAGAAGCTCAAGCCCGTGGTGCTGGAATTTCCTGAAGTTGTGGACATGCACGATGTCGAAATCAAGCGCGTCCGGGGAAAAATTTATATGTCCTGCCACTGCACCATGTCGGACGATCTGCCGCTCTCCCGCGTGCATGATGTCTCCACCGAGCTGGAAATTCGTTTCAAGCAGGCCGCGCCGGAGTTGTTCAAAGTGCTCATCCATCCCGAGCCGCAGACGGATAATCGCAGATAAAAGCTGGAAGAAAGGCCGGACGTTTCCGCCCGGCCTGGCCATCAAAGCAGGAGAGAAGAGGACCTACTCTTTTGACGGCGTTAGTTCACGCTGCCGGATTACGATGTTCGGCTCAGTTCTGATCCTGGTGCCTGCCGGCGGCTGGAACAGCGCGGCATCGGGTTCGGTCCGTTTGATTTCCGTGAGCCGGAAAACGGTTTCGCCCAGCCGTGGATCGGAGTGTTTGCGCACCAGCATGGTTTTCAGCTCAGGCGAGAACCAGGTTTCCGTGACGATTTCTATCGGCCGTTCATTGCCGATTTCACCCGCCGCGATGGTCAGGGTCTCACGTTTGCCCTCCGCGGAAACGCCTTCAATCGTCTGCGTGCCCAGGTCCTCACGCTTGATCTGTTTTGAATCTTCTTCGGATTTATCTCTTTCCGCCATCATCTTCTGAATCGCGATGCTCCTGGTCTGGGTGTCCATCCCGCCGGTTGCCATCTTGCGCCTGGCTACCCTTTCATTCTGCCCGTCCAGGGTGATGATGGTCGGGGGCTTATCCATGGTTTCCTGGCGAACAATTTTGGTCGCTTCATTGCCCGGGTGCAGGATGTACTGCGTGTGCGTGGTGGGATCATTGATGAACACCATCTTCGGACTATCCATTTGCAGCGTGCCGATACGGTGCAGCGCAGTCTCGCGCCGGGTTCGCCCCTGGCTGTCGCGCGCCACAAAGGAGGAACTCTTGTTCACGATCCGGTTGCCGTCGCTCAGGACCTGCGTGGTTTCAGTGACGGCGGTGGCGCTGTAAGGCGCGGCCGTGACCACTTCGCCGCCCGACGCCATCTCCGCGGAGAAAAATGAGATTTTGCCTTCCGGCAACTCCTCACGCTGGAACATCATGTTGCTGTCGCGCATCATGCCCATTGGCTCATCTGGATTCAGGCTGAAGGTGCGCACTTTTTCCACGGGCGCTGGTTGCTGCGCCGCTGCTGTCCCAACTAGCAAAAGCGCGCTGATCAACAAAACGACAATTCGATTCATGGAACTTCTCCTTATGCTTTATTGCACTAATCTCACGGCGTAGGGTGTGCCATCCTGGCTCACGACGAAATCGGCGGTCATTTTTTGTGGTCCGGCGTCCGCGCTGATCGGCGCGCCAATCTGCCATAGCGCACTGGCCGGAAGCTGTACCCGCACCACCTGAAGCTGGTCAGGCGGGACCGCAGGGTCATATCCCGGAAGCGCCAGGAATTGGCGATTCCCCGCCACGGTTGCGTTGGTAGCCGTGTGATTGTTTGCGGATGTACCTCTCGCGTGTGGCTTCGTCGGCGCTGACGCCGTTTGCACTGAAGCAGCCGGTTTTGCTGGCGTATCCGAAACTCTTGGCGGGACCGCGATTGACGGCGTTCCGGCATTCTGGCTTTGCGTTGGCTTGTGTAGTGAAACCAGGCCCGCTGCCAGCGCGATTCCCGCCACCAATGCCGCAATTCCCGTGCGCCGAACCATCCTGCGCCGCGCGTGATGGCGGCGAAACTCCTGCAGTAGCCCAGCGCCAATTTCCGGCCCCGCCGACTGGCTTGAAGACGCTCCCAGTCGCCGCAACGCTTCCCTCAGCCGGGCCTCGGATTGTGGATTTATCTCAGGCATTTTTGCCAGCTCAATTTCTTCCTTAGCATCATTCGCGCCCGGTG
Organism: Candidatus Angelobacter sp.; assembly: GCA_035762225.1. Classification (GTDB taxonomy): domain Bacteria; phylum Acidobacteriota; class Terriglobia; order Terriglobales; family Acidobacteriaceae; genus Angelobacter. The sequence goes on along the minus strand of DASTPO010000205.1, from coordinate 2,452 downwards.
CAGCCGTGAAGCCACGGTTCCCGGCGAACATTCAAGCACCGCGCCGGCGTCGGCGTAGCTCATCTCGTCCAGGTCGCACAGCGCCACAACTTCGCGATATTGCTCCGGCAACGCCAATACCGATTTGCGCAGGCACTCCAGCATCTCAGCGTTGCTCAGCTCCGTCAGGATGTCCAGATCGCTCGCCAGGTCCGCTTCGTTCAGCTCCGCCAGATCGTCGTCGATCGGCAAATCAAGCCGCGAGCGTTGCATGCTGCGCCGCGTCAGGTTGCGGGCAATCCCAAACAGGTATCCGGCAACCGTGCCCTTGTCTTCGGCGTACCCTTTCGGCCTTTTGATCAGAAGCATGAAGACTTCCTGGGTGATCTCCTCTGCCGTCGCCGCGTTTCCGCTCATATGCAGCGCGAACCGGTACAGCGGCCCCTGGTAGCGCTCATACAGGCTGCTGAACGCCCTCTCGTCTCCCCTGGCGAGCTGCCGAAGCAGCCCCTGATCTGCGGATGGCGATTCTGCCATAGCTGTCTTCGCAACTGCCTTCCGGGCTCCTGTTATCCATTGCGCGGGTTGGAGAAATCGTTCCATTTTTTCCTGGGTACGAAAAATCGTCGTTCGTGGCGTCAGTCATAAGACGGATAGCTTTGTTTTCAGTTACCTGAACTTCCAGGGGTCTGAAAGGTAAAATAGGTTGATTTTGATGGGGGGACGCACATGATGGTGGAAGCTCAGGTTCAGTGGACGGATGGCGAACGGTTTGTGGCGAAAGCCAGCAGCGGCCACGCCATTGTGGTTGATTCTGATCGCGGTCGCAATACCGCCCCCGGGCCCATGGAACTGGTCTTGATCGGCCTCTGCGCCTGCACCGCCACTGACGTGGTCAGCATCCTGCGCAAGAAGCGCGAGCCGTTTGCCGGAGTGCAGGTACACGCGGAGGCGGAACGGGCCACCGACGCGCCTACAGTTTACAAATCCATCAAACTCATCTATACAGTTTCCGGTCATGTTTCACGCAAGTCGGTGGAAGACGCGGTGCGGCTCTCGGAAGAAAAGTACTGCGGCGTCTCCGCCATGCTGAAGAGCACCGCGCGGATTTCGAGCGAGATCCACATTGCCGAAGCCGCTAAAATCGAGGGTCACGCTGCGAAATAGTGAAGCCCCGGTCCGCCGGAAAGAATCTTATCTCTATACGGGAGAGGAGTTTTGATGACGCAAAAGAAAGTTGTGGTTTATAGCCAGCCCGGCTGACCGCCATGTTCATGGGCTGAGGCCTACCTTTCGGAGAAAGGGATCCAATTTCAGGTGAAAGACGTGAGTTCTGACCAGGTTGCGGTCTTTGAACTTGTGCGTACATACAACAGCCGCTCCACTCCCACCATTGTCGTTGGCGATCAGGTCATGATCGGCTTTGATCCAGCCCGACTGGACCAGATGCTTGCCGAGTAACGCCGCCGGCGAAGCTTCATCAGGCCCCGCAGCGGCGCTGGTACATCCGTGGCGGGGCTACTTTCTGATCGCTGCGGCCACATTCTGCTGGGGCGCAGCGGCGGTTTTCGGCAAGGCGATCTTTAACGGCGGCCTGTTTGCCGGCCGTACTCTCATCTCACCCGTCGTGCTTACACAGACGCGCACCACCTTCACCGTCCTGGTGCTGGGTCCCGCGCTGCTCATGCTCTTTGGGCGGCGTATTTTTCGCATCAGGGGAAGAGACCTGGTGCTGTGCCTCCTGGTGGGAACGCTGGGAGTCGCCTGCTCCAATTATTTCTATTACCTGGCTGTGCAGAAGGCTACCGTGTCTCTGGCCATCACGGTGCAATATACCGCTCCCATCTGGGTACTGCTCTACATGGTCCTGCGGGGAAGAGAGAAGATAACGCTGCGCAAGACGCTTGCGGCGCTGGTGGCGATAGCCGGGACTGCGATGGCGATCGGCGTCTTCTATTCGCATGCCAGCTTCAGCTCGGTGGCCGTGGCAGCGGCCCTGCTCGCATCTTTCGGCTACGCTTTTTATAACGTCGCGGCGCAGGGCCTGGTGACGCGCAATCATCAGCTGACCATCATGTTTTACGTGCTCGGCAGTTCGGCCATGCTGTGGCTGGTGGTGAACCCGCCCTGGCGGCTGGCGGAGCAGCATTTCAGCCGTGGACAGTGGGAGTTTTTCTTCGCGTTTGCGTGTCTCTCCATGGTGCTGCCCTACGTTCTTTATCTCACCGGATTGAAATACCTTGATCCCACCCGGGCCGTGATTACCAGCTGCCTGGAGCCGGTATTCGCGATTCTGTTCGCCGTCATGTTTGTTCACGAGACCCTGCGATCATTGCAGGTGGTAGGGATTCTTGCCGTGCTGGCGGCCACCGTCACGGTCCAGATCACGCCGCCGGCCACTGCAACCAACTCCGGCTTAAGCTAAAAAAGAAAAAAAGGGGCGGCCTCTTGGCCGCCCTGAAAAGCAGGAGGG
>DASTPO010000204.1:0-8641 GCA_035762225.1 Candidatus Angelobacter sp. | reverse complement strand
TCTTGACCGGCGCATGTTCCGTGGCGCTGATGGAATCGGGTTGGCTGAGGGTGGTGATGGCTGCGACCGTGGGCCGGAAAAGCGGACGGCCTCATTATCTCCAATTCACGGCCCGACGAGGAAAAGAAATTTATTCCTGGAAGCTGAACGCGGCCTTCACCTTGCCAACCTCAATGATGTCGCCAGGCGCGAGTTCACGCTGGCCCAGCACATCTTCACCGTTGATTTTCAATTTGGCCTTGCTCTCAGAAGGAGAGATGAAATATTTGTTCTCGCGTTTGCTGATGAGCGCGGCCGTGGTGGGCGCGAAGAAGCCTTTCAGCCGCACCGACGCCATGCTGGACTTGCCGATCATCGTCATCTTGCTGGTGAGCACGTATTTTCCCTGGTCGGTCCTGCCGTGCAGGATTTCCAGCATGCCAATCCGCTCTTTGGCCGCCGCAAACGGCTCGATCATCCAGGCGGGGCGCGCGATTCCCAGCGGCCCTGACGCGGCTGAAGGCATCGACTTGTCGGCGATGACCTCGCGCGACTGCTTGGTATCCAGCATCATGGTGGCCTCAAGCTTTGGCGTGGCCGGGCCGGTCTTCGAGGCCAGGGCATAGTTCGGGACCGGGCCTTCCGCCTTGAACTCCACCAGATGTTTTCCGATCTTTACCTTGTCACCATGCTTCAGTGAGGCCTTGCCCACACGCTCATTGTTGACGTAGGTCCCGTTCAGGGAGCCGAGGTCTTCCACGGTGTAGTGGTCCTGCTCCCAGGAGATCCTGGCGTGGTGGCCGGAGACAGCAAGGTTGTCTATTTGCACGTTATTGTCCGGCAGCCTGCCGATGGTGGTGGCGGCCTGCGTCAGCGGCACCTCTTTCAGCACCTGGTCAGACGCTTCAAATTTCAAATAGAGTTTTGCCATTGCGGCCCTCCGTTAAATAGCCGGGTAAGTATGTTGCGGTACCATGGCCGATCCACGATCCGCACCAGTAAACAGGTAATGTTGTCGTCGCCGCCGCGCTGCCTGGCGGTTTCCACCAGCTCATCGCAAGCGACGCGCAGCTCTTTGGGGCCGCGCACGATGGCCAGAATTTCTTCATCGGTCACGTGGCGGGTCAACCCGTCAGAGGTCATCAATAAAACATCGCCGGGAAGCGCGACCAGGTCTTCCACGTCGGCCTCCACCGCTTCTTCCGAACCCAGAGCGCGCAGAATGATGTTCTGCATCTCCGATTTCTGCGCCTGCTCCAGCGTGATGTAACCGCGCCGCACCTGCTCCATGACCAGCGAGTGGTCCTGCGTAAGCTGCTGGATGGCGCCCTGGCGCACCAGGTAAATGCGGCTGTCGCCCACGTTGCCGATGGCCAGCGCGTTACCGCGCACCAGAGCCGCCACCACGGTTGCGCCCATACCGCCGCGTCCGTTCTGTTCCTGCCCGGCTTTGAAGATGGTGCTGTTGGCCAGCTGAATGGCGCTGGCCAGGCTGTCAGCGCCGGTAGCGCTACGGCTTCCGTTGGGAGAATGGTTTTCCGCCTGCACACCTTGTTTGCGGAAATAATCGAGAAGGATGTCCACACCCATTTTGCTGGCCACTTCGCCCGCGGCCTGGCCGCCCATGCCGTCGCAAACCACAAAGATGCCGTAACGCGAATCGAAGCCGAAGTTGTCTTCGTTGTTCGCGCGCACGCACCCGACGTCTGATCTGCCGGCGACTTCCACCGCAAGAGGCATATGTGGGTCCAGTGTATGTGACGCCAAACTGCTTTCTTTGGTCCGTTCTTCGATCATTATCCCGTTTTCAAAGCGTATTTGGGGAATTTCATTGTTACCGGGGAAGATTCTATCGAGCCTTTGGGGAGATGGAGCGGATTCTACTTAACCTTCTATCGCCTCTGCAAGTTACCGTCAGGCGAGCGCGGGCTTATCCGCCGATATGCACCATGCTGCGCGAAGGCTTGATAAATCCCGCCTCGCCAATATGATGGCGAGCTTCCTTCTGGTCGACCACTGAACCAACGTAATCAGCCAATTCCTGGTCGGTGGCGCCGCGGTACATTCGTCCCGCCAGGTCGTGGTCCAGCAGGGAAAAGAGGCAGGTGCGGATTTTGCCGTCTGAGGTGAGGCGCACCCGGGAACAGTGGCCGCAGAAAGGATGCGATACCGGCGCAATGATGCCGATCTCGCCCTTGCCGTCATCAAAGGTGAAACGGCGCGCGGTTTCGCTGGGCGCGTTGGGAAGCTGCCGCACCGGGCGGAACTCATTCAGCTTTTCCAGGATCTCATTCATCGCGACCACGACGTGAGGCGACCATACGCGGTCTTCCTCCAGGGGCATGAATTCAATGAAGCGCACGACCACGCCTTCTTCACGGGAAAAACGGGCGAACTCGCCGATCTGGTCTTCATTAAAGCCGCGCAGAAGCACGCAGTTGACCTTTACCGGCTCCAGCCCGGCGCGCTTGGCGGCGCGAATGCCGGCCAGGACGCTTTCATAGCCGTTGGGGACGCGGGTGATGCGCGCGAATTTGTCAGGGTCCACGGCATCCATGCTGATGGTGGCGCGCCGCAATCCGGCGGCTTTGAGAGGCCCAACCATTTCAGCCAGCAGATGACCGTTGGTGGTGATGGCCAGATCGAGTTGCTGGCCATCGAGCGTGCGCAGCCGGGAAAGATCGCGAACGAAATCCACCAGGCCGTTGCGCAGCAGCGGCTCGCCGCCGGTGAGCCGGACCTTTTCAATGCCCAGGCCGACAAACAGGCGGACCATGCGCAGGTAGTCAGAAAACGGAAGCTCGGAATACTGCGCGCCTTCGTTGCCCGTCCGGCAATAGACGCACTTGTAGTTGCAGCGGTCGGTGATGCTGACCCGCAGGTCGGTGATGAAGCGTCCGTGCTTGTCGCGCAGTCGTGACATGGATGATCCTGAGCCAGAAAACCGAATCGCCGATATTCAAATGTGCAAGGAAGACAAAAGGAGGGAACTACGCCTGGGCGCAATTCGGTTCCTTTCCAAATACCGGGAGGCCCGCGCGTTTCCGCTTCGGACCCTCGTCCTTGCATCTGCAAGGAGCCGCCACAACCAGCCGGGTATTCCTGAGGCTGGGGAGTGGTCGGAACCTATGAAATCATTATAGACGATTTGAAACGCGGCCGCGGAATCAAGAGTCACGATTGATCTGAGAGAGACGATCCCCGCAACACGGCAGGGCTGTTTTGATCTATCGAATCAGCCCTTTAACACCCGAATAAATGAATACTCCGCAAATTGCAGTAATCCCAACCGCCATCCAGACGCTTGTTCTGCTTCTCCCTTCGTTCTTAAAAAAGCCTGCCCACGTCAAAGCAAGAACGATGAGACCGACGGTGAGATCAAAGTTCGGATTGCTATGCCAACCATGCGCTGCCCGGGAAACTGGCCCGAAATATGTCATCTAGTTATATGGCCATTGTAGAGAGCCAGGGGCGCGCGCGCACCTAAATGTTTCGGCGCTGCGAGTGAGATCGGCAGCGTCGCGTTGCCGGTAAGAGCGCAAGCGCTAAAGCGCCGAGGTCGACAGGTGCAAGCGGAAAACTGGCAAATTGCCGAAATGGGATTCCAAATTGGGACGGATCGTCGCCTGTCCTTCAACTATCTGTAGACATCTCCCATATTCTGCATCCTCTCGCACCAATCAAGTGATGATCTTGCTTGAAACAATGGCTTGAAGGGACATTTTGCGATTGGAAACTCATTTGCTATCCAATCAGGAGTTGAGTTTGTTCGTTGCTGCATGCTGAAGGGGTAAACAGTATCTTTCCCGGGACGAACCAATGAGGCAAAAGAAGCAACCAGGAGGCACCATGGAAGTAAGCGGAAGAATACTTAAGTTCGTTCGATACTCAGTCTTTATAGCAGGATTGTTCGCGATGCTTTGCCAGCTCGCCCCGGCCCAGGACGCCACCGGGCGCATTGTGGGCAACGCCTATGATCAGACCGGCGCGGTAGTTCCCGGAGTGCATGTGCGCATCACCAACACAGCAACTCTACAAACACGCGATACGGTGACGGATTCCTCCGGCTACTACCAGGTGCTCTCGCTTCCCATCGGCACCTATACCGTTTCAGCCGATCACAAAGGTTTCAATCCTATTGTCACCAACGCCAGCAAGCTGGAGATCAACCAGTCATTGAAGATCGATCTCACGCTGAATGTCGGCACCAATACCGAATCCGTGACGGTGGAAGCCACGGTGGCCACGGTTGAGACAATCAACCCGACGATGGGCTCGACCATCACCGAACGCGAGATCGCGAACGCTCCGTTGAACGGCCGCAACGTGCTGGACCTGGCTTTGCTGCAGCCGGGCGTGCAGCCGGCGGACAATCCGGGCAATGCCGGCGCAAGGAGCGCGAGCACCGCGTTCAGCATCTCCGGCGGCCGCAACGACTCCAACACTTTTCTGCTCGATGGCGGAGCCAACAACGATCTGCTGGACAACTCAGCGGTTTACAACCCGAATCCCGACGCAGTCCAGGAATTCAAAGTGCTCACAAGCAACTTTGGCGCCGAGTATGGACGCAACGGCGGCGGCATCGTGACCGTGGTGACCAAGTCCGGCACCAACGCATTTCACGGCACCGCGTTTGAATACAACCGCAATACCGCATACAACGCCAACGATTTCATCAGCAACTCGCAGGGACTGCCGCGGAGTGTGCTGAAGCGCAACCAGTTCGGCGCCACGCTGGGCGGGCCGATCGTGAAAAAGAAAGTATTCTTCTTCTTCTCCTACCAGGGACAACGGCAGACCCAGCTGGTGGCCAGCGACGTAGGGCAGACGTTCACCGCACCGGAGATACAGGGCAACTTTTCCGGATCTCCCAACCAGGCGACGATCGCGGCATTCTTGCAGGCGAACCCGTTCTTCCAGCCCAACGCCAGCCTGAGGGCGCAGGGAATCATCGATCCAACCAAGATCGATCCGGTGGCGCAGAAATATATTTCCGCCGGGCTGATTCCGGTTTCAAACGTTCCCAGCGGAGCAATTTCCTTTCAGAATCCGGCGCAGAACAACAGCGACGATTTCACCGGGAAAGTCGATTTTGACGCCACCGACAAAGACCACCTGACCGTGACGCTGGGCCGGCTGAAGAACCCGACGATCCTTCCCGGCGGCTTTACCGGCCTGCCCGCTGAGCCGGTGTTTACCTCCGGCACCAATAACCTGCGCGAGTTTTCCAACCTTTCGTACACGCGCATCATTTCCAGCAACATGCTGAACGAGTTGCGCGCGACGGTGCAGCGCTCCGACACCACGCAGGGCGTTCCCTCCAACAAGCTGGGCACGCCGCAGAGCTTCGGCAGCAACATCACGCCGGACAACGCGACCGCGCCTCCGCTGCTCACATTCCCGGCACTGGCCGCAGGTTTCAGCCCGCAAGGCCCTTCACGGCTGGTGGATAACACCTTCGGCGTATCCGACACTTTCAGCTGGACCAAGGGGAAGCACACCATGAAGTATGGCGGCAGCTTCTCAGCGTTCCAGGACAACCAGGTATTTGATTTCTTCGTGGACGGCAACTTCGACTTCGAGGATTTCACTCCGAACGCCACGGGCGACGCGCTGGCCAACTTCCTGCTCGGCATACCGGACACCTACTTCCAGGCCCCGGCTGCGCCGTCAAACATCCGCACCAAGGCGACCTATGTTTTTGGCCAGGATGAATTCCATGTGGCCAACAACCTGGTGCTGACCTTTGGGCTGCGCTATGAATACAGCACACCCAAGCTGGACACACAGGGCCGCACCTTCTCCGTGGTCCCGGGTGCGCAATCCACGGTGTTCCCGGGCGCGCCGGTAGGCCTGCTCTTCCCCGGCGACAAAGGCGCTCCCACGGGAGCCAATTTCCCCGACAAGAACGATTTCGCTCCGCGCGCCGGCTTTGCGTGGCAGCCTTTCCATGACACCAAAACCAGCATCCGCGGCGGCTTCGGCGTGTTTTATGACGTGCTGAAGGCGGAAGACAACTTCCAGTTCAACGGCCAGGTGCCATTCGCCTCTTCGGCTTTCCTTGCTTTCGATCCATCAGCCAACCCGGCGCCGTTCGGCTTCCTGACCGATCCGTTCGGGTCCACGGGAAATCCGAATCCATTCCCGTCGAAGCCGATCGACCACAGCGTCAACTTTGCTTCGACCTTTGGAACGTTCGGGGGCGGCGGAGTGTTCTTTGTCGATCCGCACCTGCGCACGCCGTACACGTACCAGTACAACCTGAACATCGAGCGCGAGATCGCCAATAAGCTGACCATGGAGATCGCCTACGTGGGCAGCTCGTCACACGGACTTACCGGATTGAAGGACATCAACCCGTTCGATCCCGCGACGCTGGCGACCACGCCTACGCGCATCCTGAATGAAACACCGGGAAACACGGCCGACAGTTTCAGCTTCCTGCCGCAGTTCATGAACGTTGCCAACGCGAACTACAACGCGCTGCAGGTTTCCCTGCGGCAGCAATCCGCCAAGGTGCCGGTGCTGGGAACCATGTATTACACCCTGGGGTACACCTACGCGCACTCCATTGATTCAGCGTCGGGCTTCCGCAATAACTCGAGCCAGGTGCCGTTCTTCCAGCCGCACATCTTCCGCGCATCTTCCGACTTTGATCTGCGGCATGTGCTGACGTTCAGCGGCGGATGGGACCTGCCCTTCAATCGCGGACCGCAGCGGCTGGTGAAAGGCTGGAGCCTGTTTCCCGTCATCACCTGGCGCACGGGATATCCGTTCAGCGTGAATGCCGGCCTGCCGCCCTCCACGGGAACGCCCGGACCCTCGGGAGCCGGAGACGAACAGCTGGTCAATGCCGATCAGGTTGCTCCGATCCAGTACACCAACGGCCATGTGAACCAGAACATTGGCGGGACGACCGGATTGTTCCTGTTCAATCCCGCGGCGTTCAGTGACACGCCTACGGCGACGTACGGCACGTCGGCACGGAACGCGTACCGTCTGCCGGGCCGCACCAACATGGACCTCTCGCTCACCAAAACCACACCGGTCTACCGCGAGCGCGTGAGCCTGAAGTTCAACGTGGATGCGTTCAATATCTTCAACCACACCCAGTTTGCCAATGTCGGCTCGAACGCCTCCACCACCATTCTGGGACAGGTGACGAGGGTGTATCAGCCGCGCATCCTGCAACTGGGAGCGCACATTGTTTTCTAGGTGTGTTTTCTAGCTGTGTTTTCTAACGGCGTTCTCCAGCCGTCAGGGAACTCCAGCTACAAAAGCGAAGCCGGACCGCAAGATGGTCCGGCTTCGCTTTTACTGCGTGCGGCCTTGGGAGCTTTATCGATTGTGGAGCCAGGCGACCATGAGGACGTCATTCACATACTCTGTGCCGATCTTCAGCGAGTGCGGCTCGATGCCGTAGGCCTCAAAGCCCACTGACTTGTAGAGCTTTTGCGCCGGGAGATGGGCCGAGGCCACCAGCGTGATCTGTTCGAGGCCATCAATCTCACGCGCACGGCGGATGATCTCCAGCATGAGCGCGCGAGCTACGCCCTGGCCGCGCGATTCCGGCCGCACATAGACGCCCCAGATGTGGCCCTTGTGGCGCTCCTTAATATGGTGGAAGCGGTAAAAGCCGGCGGTCCCGGTCATTTTTCCATCGGCAAAACTGCCGACCACGAAACTACGCTGCGGATCGCCGGAAGCAAGCCTTTCCCGGGCCGTGGCGACGGTGGTGGTGATGTGCTCTTCCGCGGAATCGGCAAAGGCGGCGGAATCGCTGCGCAGGCCGTCAAGGCGAAGTTGCCACCAGGCTTCGGCGTCGTCGGGAGTGAGGAGGCGGATTTCCATGGGGAGTAGTCAGCAACTGCAATCAGCAAAAACAAAACATTTCTTTCGCAAAGGACGCAAAGCCGGGCACAAATTGAAGCCGCGTCTTCTATGACGTTGCTTTGCTTATGCTGGCGGCGAAGTTTGAATTTCGAGCGCTCACATGCCGTCGTAATTCGGGCCGCCGCCGCCCTCAGGCGGAACCCAGGTGATGATCTCATAAGGGTCCATGATGTCACAGGTCTTGCAGTGCACGCAGTTGGAAGGATTCAGGTGGATGGTCTTGCCTTTGGGCGCGCTGGAATCCTCTTCCATCTCGTAGACGTTGGCGGGGCAGAAATTCTGGCAGGGATTGCCGAACTCGGTCACGCAGCGGGTGTTGCAGATATTGGTGTCGGCGATGATCAGGTGCGAAGGCTGGTCTTCCTCATGTTTAGTGCCGGAGTGGTAGAGGTCCGTCAGCTTGTCGAAGGTGAGTTTGCCGTCGCCTTTGGCCTTGCCCAGAAGGTGGGCGCGATTGCCGCCATCGGCGGGAAGCTGATCGAGGTGCTTCATGCGCGTGTGGCCGGCGTGCGCGGGATACATCTCATGCAAGCCGCGGCCGCCGGTGAGCTGCTGCAAAGCCGTGTGCATCAGCCCGGAGACCAGGCCGTTCTCGAAGCCCTGATGGAAGTTGCGGACCTCCCACAGTTCGTCTCTGATCCAGCTTGACTCCACGCTTTCCGCATACCGGTGCAGCGTGGCGGATGTGAAACTGTTTTCCCGCAGCGCGGAAAAGGCGGTCTCGGCCGCCAGCATCCCGCTCTTGATGGCCAGGTGAATGCCTTTCAGC
>DASTPO010000203.1:0-2718 GCA_035762225.1 Candidatus Angelobacter sp. | reverse complement strand
GGCGATCAACCTGTCCAACAGGTCATCGGCTTTCACGCCGAAGCCTTTTCGTCCGGAAACCTCTATGTAGGCTTTTTTCTGGTCTTCCTCTCCGACTTCGTAACCGAGATCCATGGCGCATCTTGGCGTGAGGGCAACCATCTCATAAGAGAAGTGGTGGTAATTTTCCGCCTGCTCCTGATAGCCCAGCCCGCGGATGGCCTCAATGACGTTGTTTTGCGGATCAGCCTGGCGCGAATCGATGACGTTATAGATGGCGTGAACGCCGCCAAAATGCGGATGGTCCGCTTCCCCCGTCTCAGCTGAAATCCATACCTGGCGCCCGTCAGGATAGCGATAGAAACGCTGGTAGCCAAAATCTTTCCCCAGCAAACCGAACTTCCATAGGTGATAGGCAATGTCTTTCCCGACATAGGTTACGGTCCCGTTTGAGCGCACAATCACCTTTGCATCCTCATCCGGGCCCTCCTGGCCGGGTTCCGCCGCTTTGGTCCCGGCGCGCTTCATCACCCAGCAGCCCTTGTTTTTGCCTTCGGTTTCAAAATAGAGCACGCCCTTCTCTTTCAATTGAGCGAAGGCAGAATCCCAGAAATGGAGATGGAGGATCTCGCTCTCCTGGGGCAGAAAGTCATACTCAATGCCCAGCCGCTGCATGGTTTCCAGATGACGGCGGATAATGGCGGTGGACACCACCTTCCCGACTTCCGCAGCTTCCGTCCCGCCCTGCTCAATGTCATGAAGGGTTTGCAGGCGCAGCTTTAAGTTCTCCTTGTTCTCGTCATACCATTGCGAGACGCTGGCGTAGAGGTCCCAGCAGTAATAGTCGAACGAGTGCGGGGGCGGTCCGGCGGCGGCAATCAGCGCTTCAACGCCGGCCTTCCCTTTTTTCTCGCGATAGAGAAAGCCGACCACCACGTCGGCCACCTGAACGCCGGTGTTGTCGATATAGTTCTGCACGTCCACTTTGGCCCCCGCCGCCTGAAGCAGGCGAACAAAGGTGTCGCCAAGAATGGCGTTGCGCAGGTGTCCGATGTGGGCCGCTTTGTTGGGATTGATGCTGGTGTGCTCCACCAGAATCTTCCGACCCGCCGCCGAGCCTTGCCGGGTATCTCCGGGGCGAAGCAACAGGCGCGCCGCTTCTTCGCGGTTCAGCCGCGCGTTGATGTAACCAGCTCCGGCAACTTCAAACTTCTCAAAACCCGGCACCTCGCCCAGCCCGGCGACAAGCTCTTCGGCAATCTTTCTGGGCGCTTTGCGCAGCTTTTTGGCCAGCTCAAAGCTGAGAGGCAGCGCGTATTCTCCCAGACCGACGTTGGGGGGCTGGTCCACGACAATGCGCTGCAATTCGACATCATATTGCCGCTTTAAGAGGTCGCTGACGCGCTGGATAAGCTGCTGCTGTAATTGCAGGTACAAGTTGACTGCCTTTGGGTTCAGCGGTTCGAGCTGATGGCCGTAAGTTGATGATGAAAAAGGAGATTATAGCAAAGTTGGAGAGAGGGCTTTTCGCGGCAAAAATGGGGTGTTGGGCGGGAGGGAATGGATTTCACTCCTTAACCTTGACAATGGCGAACAAAATACGATAGAATAAGCACCCCTTGTAATGAAGGACGGGTTCTTTGACAACGAAGCTGCCGGCTGCTGGCTGGCCGATTACCACACGATAGCTGGAAAGTTGAACTCCTGCCGACCGAACAGTAAACAGGCAAAGAAGTCTGAATTTGAGCAGGCTTGGAGCCAGGAAAATACAACAAAAATGGCATCGACAGTCTTTTGACAGTCCTTTTGAATCAGGGTTTGACGTTTGTTTTCAATAAGAGTGCCATGGGGGGTGGGCTTATGGCTGAGAGCGACAGGCTGAGGGCCACAGCGATGCCCAAACATGGCCATGATTCAACCCGATCGGCTCGGTAATCGCTTCCGCTGGTTTGACGCGGCTGACGGCTAAACCTATGATGGAAATTTTAGACTTCTCATGCGTATTGCCTATCTCGAGTGCTTTTCCGGAATCAGTGGCGACATGTTCCTGGGCGCGCTGCTGGATGCCGGAGTTCCGCCTGAGCTGCTTATAAAAACCGTGGACGCCCTGGGCGTCGACGCGCGGCTTGAGATCAGCCGCCAGGACCGCAGCGGTATCAGCGCCACCAAGCTCGATGTGATCGCCGCCGGAGAGAAGGAGCTGCCGCGGGAGGAGTTCTGGGAGGAATCGCAGCCGGCAAAAAAGAACGCCGGACATGACCACGCCCACGAAACAGTGCACGCCGCGTCGCATTCCCAGAAGCACGGGCATTCCCATGAGCACGGACCTGAAGGCCATTCGCACCCAGACAGCCACGGGCATAGCCACGGCCATGCGCCTGACCATCAGCATGAGCATGCAGCCGGTCACGCGCACTCGCATCGTGGGCTCAAGGAAATCCGGCAGATCATCCAGGCGGCGTCGATCAACCAGAGCGCGAAAGACCGCGCGATCAAGATCTTTGCAGCTTTGGGCGCCGCCGAGGCCAAGGTCCATAACACCGACATTGAAACGATCCATTTTCATGAAGTGGGCGCGATTGATGCCATCGTTGATATTGTTTGCGCCGCTGTCGGCGCGGAAGCTCTAGGCGTGGACGAATGGATCTGCTCCCCGCTGAACGTGGGCGGCGGCACCGTGGTTTGCGCCCATGGCACGTTCCCGATTCCTGCTCCGGCTACGCTGGAGTTGCTGAAAAA
>DASTPO010000202.1:0-5168 GCA_035762225.1 Candidatus Angelobacter sp. | reverse complement strand
AGGGCCCGGATGAGGATGCAAAGGTGATTGTGCGCTCAAACGGGACCGTCACCTATGTCGGGAAAGACATTGCCTATCACCTGTGGAAGTTCGGTTTGCTGGGGAAAGATTTCGGTTACCAGCGTTTCTATCGCTATCCTGACGGGCGCCAGGTATGGATTTCAGCCGAGACCGGGGAAGCCGAGCATCCGCATTTTGGCGGCGTGCACTCCATCTATAACGTCATCGATTCGCGCCAGGCTGATCCGCAAAACAATGTCATTGAGGCCATCCGCGGGCTGGGCTATCAGGAGCAGGCGGAAAATTACCACCACTTCTCTTATGAGATGGTTGCCCTCACCCCAAGATGCGCCATGGATCTGGGCTATGACGTCGGAGAGGAAGACCAGAAGAAAGCCTACATAGAGGTTTCCGGACGAAAAGGCTTCGGCGTGAAAGCCGATGACCTGTTGGACAGGTTGATCGCCGCGGCCCAGAAGGAAGTTGATGCGCGACATTCGGAGATGGGTGATTCAGAGCGTCGGGAGATTGCCGCTCAGATCGCCATTGGAGCGCTGCGATACTTCATGCTCAAGTTCACCAAGAACTCCGTGATCGCATTCGATTTCAAAGAAGCCCTTAGCTTCGAAGGGGAGACCGGGCCTTATTGCCAATACGCCATCGTGCGCGCGACCAATATTTTCCGCAAAGCCGGAGTAAGCGCGGAAGAGATTCTTGCCGGGCAGATCGATCTCCGTTTTCTTAAAGAAGATGATGAGCTTTGGGAGCTATGGTTAAGGGCAGGCCAGCTTTCAGCCATGGTCGAGCAGTGTATCGCTACCACGGAACCGGCCTACGCGGCCAAATATGCGTTCCAGCTGGCGCAGCAGTTCAACAATTTCTACCACAAGCACCATATCCTCACGGAGACGGACGAGGCCCGCAAGAGGTTCCTGCTGGCCAGCGCGGCCATCGTGCGCGGCGCCTTGATGCGCAGCCTGGCCTTGATGGGCATTGATTCCCCTGCCGTGATGTAAGGCTAGGATGCGGGCGAGAGGTTGGGTTCGCGAATCTTGTCCGAACTCCGCGGGCCGCCCGGCGCGTTCCTGGGCGTCCGGCTCAACGGCCGGTTTAAGAATGGCCGCTCGCACAGGTACCAGAAGACCGTGGCAATGAGCACAAGCTCCACCATCTGAATCGGAATGGTCAAAAAATGCGGTATGCCGTGCGCCACGAGCTTATCCGCGATCGCGCGCGTCGGCCGCAGTATGAATTGGTGCGTGAGGTACAAGCTGTAAGTAATTAAACCAAAAGCGCATAACGCCCTTCCCCACAGGCTCTGCCTGAACGCTCCATCCCACCGGCGCAGCAGGATCAGAGCCAGGCCAAAGAGCGAGACCACGGCCCACTCTTTATAAACCCATCGCGCGTCCGTCGGATGAACGTACCAGCCAATCAATGACATGATCGCAAACGCGCTTAGCCCAAGATCGGTGGCCAGGGTAGCGGCGCGGCTCGCAGACCGGCAGAGCCGGTAATAGACGATCACCCCGATCGCAAAATGCACCCAATACTCAACGAACAGTCCGTAAGAGATTGACGGATAAATCACATTCCACACCAGGCACGGAATCGCCAGCACAGCCACGCTGCGGCGGATAGGCAGGCGGAACGAAATCGCCAGCGCGGCAAAGACCGCCATCAGCAAATAGAACTGCTCCTCGTAGTTCAATGACCAGAAGGCCGAGACAAACAGATGGGTGTTCTCGGCGGAAAAGCTTTTGGGATCGAAAGGCAGATGGGTCCACTGCGTGAGGGTGAGGTTTTGCATCCACTCCATTACAGAGCTGGAAATCTGGTTTCCGGCCCCCACTGCCTGCTTCAGGTACCGCGTGGCAAGAAAGAATAGGACAGCAAAGAAATAAGGCGGATAGATGCGCCGAAGCCGGCGCCACATGAAGCCGCCAAAGCCGACACCGTTGCGGACGCACGATTCCGAGGTGGCGGCGATGCAGTAGCCGCTGATAACAAAGAACACCATCACGCAGATGTGGCCCAGATTGAACGACGAGCCGATGTACAGGTGGTGGCAGACCACTCCAAACGCAGCCAGGCCGCGAAAGGCGTCGATCATGGAATAGCGGCTCTCCCACGGCCCGGTTCGTGACACGGCTGTAACGATGCTCGGCGGTGAAGACATGCGATTGGGGTTCATGGTAACAGGCTGGCGCAGAAAATATCGGCGGCTGCTGTCGTCACCGCCAGTCTTATAATCGTCGCCATGGCAGGCCCCATGACAGCAGGTCTCGCGGAAGACTCCGGTCAGCGACCGGCCCCGCATCTGCGCGTGCACACCGTGAACATCTACGTTCGTGACCAGGAGCGCAGCCTGCGGTTTTTCGTGGAACAGCTTGAATTTGGCCTGGCCTTCGATGTGCGGTTGCAATCCGGCCAGCGACTGATTGCTGTTGCCCCTCCAGACGGAACGGCCGTACTCACCCTCATTCAGCCCGAACCCGGCTCGGAGCAGTACAACCTGATCGGCCGGCCCACCGGAGTGGTTTTTGTAACCGAAGATGTGGCCGCCAAGTATGCCGAGTGGAGAAAACGAGGTGTTCGCTTTGGCCACACGCCACGGCTCCGGCGCGTGAATTATCAGAGGAAGGGCATCGATGGCGAAGCAGGCCAGACGCTTCTTCTGGGTAAGGAAACGCCCGTTTGGGGTGGCGTGTTCACGTCGTTTGAAGATATAGATCACAACACCTTTGGCCTGATCAGCCTGGACGAGATGACGCAGGCGGTGGAGCGACAAAGGCGACAGGTGCAGGAAAAGCAGGAAGCCGAGCGGCGCGCGGCGCACGAAATGGAAATCGCGCGGCAGGTGCAGGCCAGGCTTTTTCCTCAGCACTTTCCGGCCATGCGGACCCTGGACTACGCGGGTAGCTGTTTCCAGGCGCAACAGGTGGGAGGCGACTATTACGACTTCCTCAATCTCGGCAGCCAGCGGCTCGGTCTGGTCCTGGGCGACATCGCAGGCAAGGGAATTGCCGGCGCCCTGCTCATGGCCAATCTACAGGCGAACCTGCGCAGCCAGTGCGCCATCGCGCTCGATGAGCCGCAACGCCTGCTGCGTTCTGTGAACCAGCTTTTCTTCGAGAACACCGCGGACAATGCCTACGCCACGCTCTTCTTCGCCGAATATGACGATCGCACGCAGCGCCTGCGTTATATCAATTGCGGACATCTTCCCGCCCTGCTCCTCCGCCGCAACAACACGCTGGCCAAACTTGATTCCACCTGCACCGTGCTAGGCCTGTTCAATGAATGGGATTGCCAGGTCCGGGAATGCACGCTCAATCCCGGTGACACGCTGGCGATCTACACCGATGGCATAACCGAGGCGTTCAATCAGCACGAAGAAGAATTCGGCGAAGATCGATTGATTGCGGTACTGCGCAGCTGCCTGGAATCACCGGCGCAGGAAATGCTGGCGGCCGTGGTGGATGAAGTAAAGCGCTTCAGCCCCGCCGATCAATTTGACGACCTCACGCTGATTGTCGCGCGAGGCAGGTAAACGGCGGATTACTTTCCAAGCAAAATGAAAACGGCTCTGGGCCGCCGGCAGACTCAAACATATCCACCGGTCCAGGGCCGTTTGCCAGGTTGGCGGCTGCTAGTTGTTGCTCTCAAACGAACGCACAAACTCCACCAGGCTGCGCACCGCTATTCCCGATGGGCCTTTTGCGATCCAGCTCTTGTTCTCGTCAATCCAGGCAGTCCCGGCGATATCCAGATGGATCCACGGTGTTTCGTCGGCAAACTCTTTCAGGAATACGGCCGCAGTGCTGGCGCCACCCCAGCGCCCGCCGGTATTCATCAGGTCGGCGATGCTCGAGCGGATCATGTCGAGATATTCCTGGTCCAGGGGCAGCCGCCAGAATTTTTCTCCCGAACGCTGGAGCGCTCCGGTGAAGTGCTGGTAAACGTCTTCATCATTGGCAAACACTCCGGCGTTGACTCCACCCAGCGCAACCACGCAGGCCCCGGTGAGGGTGGCGGCATCAATGAGATGAGTGCAGCCGAGGGTCCGGGCATAGTGCAGGCCGTCAGCCAGGACCAGTCGCCCTTCAGCATCGGTATTGATCACCTCAATCGATTTGCCGGACATGGCAATCTGCACGTCGCCAGGCTTCTGCGCTTTGCCGCTGGGCATGTTTTCCGTGGCGCAGACAATGCCCACAACCTTCACTTTGGGCTTTAACATTGCGATGGCCCGCATCGCCCCGATCATGGCTGCGCCTCCGGCCATGTCATATTTCATCTTCTCCATGCCGTCTGCCGGCTTGATGGAGATTCCGCCGGTGTCAAAGGTAATGCCTTTGCCCACTAACCCAAGCTTCGGCTTATCCTGCGCTCCCGCCGGCTCGTAGGTCATCACGATCAGGCGCGGTTCTTCCTCTGAGCCCTGGGCCACGCTCCAGAATGCGCCCATCTTCATTTCCCTGATCTTGTCCGGACCCATCAGTTCGCATTTCAGGCCAACGCTGTCGCACATCTTCTTGGCGCGATCAGCCAGCATGGTCGGCGTGAGGCGGTTGCTGGGTTCATTCACCAGTTCGCGGGTGAAATTCTGCGAGTCGCCGATGACCCGCGCCTGTTCCAGCGCGCGCTGCAGCTTGCTCTGATCAGATCCCGCCGGAGCCACCACCGTGACCTCTTTCATGCTGAAGTCTTTGCGGTCGCTTCGGTAGGTGTCAGGATCGAAATCGGCCACCACAATGCCCTCCACGACGGCGCGAACGGCGTCCTCAGCCCCGCCGGAAAAATCCGGCAGCGCAATGGCGCAGCTCTTGATTGTCTTGGGCTTGAGCGAGCGAATCGCTGTTCCCGCGGCTTTGCGCAGCTCCACCGTAGTAAAGCCTTTGCCCTTGCCGGCCCCGACTACCAGCAGTCTTTTTGCCTTCAGTCCCTGCGGACGATGCAGCATGACCGATTCATACGCTTTGCCGGTGAGTTCGCCGCTGGCGATCAAATCAGCCGCGGCCTTCTCCAGCGCCGGATCTTTGGCGGCCAGCCGTGGTTCGCTCTTCTGTTTGCTTCCGTGGTCTAAAGCCATCACGACCAGGCATTCGGTCTCGACTTCAGCAAAATTTGCGGTAATCAGGCGTGTATCCATAATGGCGTTCTTG
>DASTPO010000201.1:0-6589 GCA_035762225.1 Candidatus Angelobacter sp. | reverse complement strand
GGCATCGCAAATGGAAGCAGGCTGATTTAGACTTCCGCGCATGAATATCAACGCCTTCACCCGCCTGCTCTGCACCTTATTATTCTGTGCGCCGCTGGCGCTCGCCCAGACCCAGACCCAGACTCAGACGTATGACGTTGTTATCCGCGGCGCACGCATCATCGATGGAACCGGCAATCCCTGGTATGCAGGAGATGTAGCGATTCAAGGCGAGAGAATCGCCGCCATCGGCAACCTGAAAGATGCGCAGGCGAAGAAGACGATTGACGCCAGCGGTCTGGTGGTATCTCCGGGATTCATCGACATGCTGGGGCAGTCCGAGATGGCGCTGCTGATCGATAACCGTTCGCTGAGCAAGCTGTCGCAGGGAATTACCTCCGAGATCACAGGCGAGGGTGGATCGATAGCGCCGCAGGACGCGCTGACCATCGCTGCCGTGCAGCCGGGGCTTGATCCCTACAACCTCAAGATCGACTGGAGCACTCTGGACGATTACTGGCAACGCCTGCGCGAGAAAGGCACGCCAATCAATATCGGAACGTATGTGGGCGCGGCGCAGGTGCGGGAAGCGGTGCTGGGGGACGTGAACCGCGCACCGACGGCCGCGGAGATGGAAAAGATGAAGTCGCTGGTGGCGCAGGCGATGCAGCAGGGAGCTCTGGGCCTTTCCACGGCGCTGATCTATCCACCCGGGCA
This sequence comes from Candidatus Angelobacter sp., assembly GCA_035762225.1. Classification (GTDB taxonomy): domain Bacteria; phylum Acidobacteriota; class Terriglobia; order Terriglobales; family Acidobacteriaceae; genus Angelobacter. Next base: position 5,893 of record DASTPO010000201.1, on the reverse strand, counting down.
CTTTGCCAAGACAGACGAGCTGATTGAGCTGGCCAAAGTTGCGGCGCAGTACGGAGGGATCTACGCCTCGCACATGCGGAGCGAAGGCCTCAATGAGGTAGCGGCGGTGCGGGAGGCGCTGCGCATCGGGCAGGAAGCGCACATTCCAGTCGAGATTTTTCACTTGAAGGTCAGCGGCAAGAGCCGCGCTGGGGGAATGATCGAGATCGTGCGCATGATTCAGGAAGCGCGGGACAAGGGCCAGGACGTGACTGCCGATATGTACCCTTATCTGGCAGGCATGACCGCGCTGGCTTCAAGCCTGCCGCCATGGGTGGCAGATGGCGGCCTGAACAAGCTGCTGGAGCGGTTGCATGATCCGGCGGTGCGGCAGCGGATCAAGACGGAGATGTCGTCGACTGGCGAGCGTACCTGGGAGAACCTCTATCTCGATTCCGGCGGTGCGCAGGGAGTGATGGTGGCTTCAGTGGTGAATCCTGAGCTGAAGCAATACACGGGCAAGACGGTGGCGGAGATAGCAACCCAGCAACATAAAGAGCCTTTGGATGCGCTGTTTGATTTCATCGTGGCCGATAAAGGACTTTCCGCGGCGCTTTACTTCATCGCCACCGAGGAAGACCTGCAAACGGGACTGAGGCAGCCCTGGACCAGCATAGGGCTGGATGCGGGAGAATTGTCATTGGATGGGCCGCTGTTTGAGCCGCACACGCATCCGCGGGCCTTTGGCAGCATGCCGCGCTTTCTGGGCCATTACGTGCGCGACTTGCGATTGATGCCGCTGGAGCAGGCGATCCGCAAGATCACGTCGCTTCCGGCGCAGCGGGAGCACCTGGTGGGCCGCGGCTTGATCAAGGAAGGCTTTTTCGCCGACATCACCATTTTTGATCCGAACACCATCATCGATAAAGCGACTTATACTCAGCCGGCGCAGCAGTCTGAAGGCGTGAAATATGTCCTGGTAAACGGCCAGATAGCGTTTGCCGAGGGCAAGACCACGGGTGTAATGGCCGGCAAAGCGCTGAAGAGACCGGAAGTGAAGTGAAGCATGGCCGGGTTCAGTTCCTGGGAACGGCTGCAGCCCGAGTGCTACGTTGCCGAGGCGAGCGCATAAGAATGTAAGAAGAGCTTAAGCTCGAGTTTCGAAGCCAACGGCAAACCATGAGAGATAGCAATCATTTACCAGCTAATCTCCATTAACAATTATTTACAAAAACTAGTGTTGTGAAAGGCAATTCTGCCGTCAAATAGAGTAGTTGGCGCGGTGACACCGCATCGGCACATTCCTAGCGGAGCCGGCCCCCGCCGGTAGCCGGCAATTGCTGAAAAATCGAAGTCTGTATAGGATTTCAGATTTCCAAGATCCTGCCCGTGAGAGGACAGATGTTGAAACGTTTGCCTGATAACCTGGCCGGACGCATTTTTATGTGCGTTTGCCTGGCATTGATTCTGAGTGGCTGTGGTAATACCAGCGCCGACACAAAAAAAGGCGGCGCGGGCAAGGGTGGCCGTGGCGCGGGAGCGGGAACGATCCCGGTGGCCGTGGCCAAAGCGGAAGTTCGTGATCTGCCCGTGCTGTTGAACGGCCTGGGGTCGGTTGAGGCGTTCAACACTGTTGCGGTCAAGAGCCGGCTGGACGGCCAGTTGATCAAGGTCAACGTAAGAGAAGGACAAGAGGTCAAGGAAGGCGAGCTGCTGGCAGAGATCGACCCCCGGCCTTACGAAGTCCAGTTGAGCCAGGCGCAGGCAACGTTGTTCAAGGACCAGGCAGCGCTGAAAGATGCGCGACTGAACCTGGAGCGCTTCCAGCAACTTTATAAAGACGGCGTAATACCCAAACAACAATTCGATACCCAGGGATCGCTGGAAGGACAGCTGGATGGCGCGGTGCGCGCCGACCAGGCACAGGTGGACACGGTGAAGCTGAACCTGGTGTACACGCGCATCACTGCGCCGGTGAGCGGCCGAATCGGCCTGCGGCAAATTGATGTGGGCAACATGGTGCATGCGTCCGATCCCAACGGCCTGCTGGTAATCACGCAGTTGCAGCCGATTGCCGTGATCTTCAGCCTGCCCCAGGACAATCTGCAAGCTGTTTCCCAGCACATGAGCAAAGGCAGGCTGTCAGTGGATGCATACAGCCGCGACGACCAGACGAAGATAGCCACGGGTTCGTTGACCACCATCGACAACCAGATCGACACGACCACCGGTACGGGCAAGCTGAAGGCGGTATTCGATAATCGCGACCGCTCGCTGTGGCCGAACGAGTTTGTCAACGTCCATCTGCTGCTGGAAGTGCGGAAGAACAATACCGTGGTGCCGAGCGCAGCCATCCAGCGAGGCCCGCAGGGCACATATGTTTTTACGGTGAAGCCGGACAAGACCGCGGACATGCGTCCAGTAACGGTGGGCTTCACGCAGGGAAATTATTCCGCCATCAGCCAGGGCATTCAACCGGGTGACGTGGTGGTAACGGACGGACAGGACAAGCTGCAGCCCGGAACGAAAGTTGAAATACGCAGCGGCGGCCAGCAGCCGCAACCGCCACAAGCCGGCGAAGGTCAAGGGCAATAGAAGGGTTTTTGGAAGCAAAACAAAATGGCCAACGGCGGTCCATCAAAATTATTCATCCTGCGTCCAGTAGCGACTTCGCTGCTGATGATCGGGCTGCTGCTGGTGGGCATTGTGGCGTACCTGCAATTGCCGGTTTCCGCACTGCCGCAGGTTGATTACCCAACCATTCAGGTCATCACGTTTTATCCGGGCGCCGGGCCGGAGGTGATGGCATCATCGGTGACTGCGCCAATGGAGCGGCAGTTCGGACAGGTGCCGGGGCTGAGCCAGATGACCTCGACGAGTTCATTCGGCAGCTCGGTGATCACGCTGCAATTCAACCTGGAGCAGAGCATCGATATTGCCGAGCAGGAGGTACAGGCCGCGATCAACGCCGCCACGACCTTCCTGCCGCGCGACCTGCCCAACCCGCCGATCTACAGCAAGGTAAACCCCGCAGACGCGCCGATCCTGACGCTGGCGCTGACATCGGACAGCCTGGCGCTTTCAAAAGTTGAGGACCTGGCTGATACGACGCTGGCACAGAAAATCTCCCAGCTCTCGGGCGTGGGCATGGTTTCCATCAGCGGCGGACAGAAACCGGCGGTAAGGATCCAGGCCAATCCCACGGCGCTGGCGTCCTATGGGCTGAGCCTGGAAGATTTGCGCACGGTGCTGGGCCAGGCCAACGTGGACCAGGCCAAAGGCATACTGGAGAATTCGCGCCAGGCCTTCACTATTTCCAGCAACGACCAGCTGGTCTCCGGCGACCAGTATAAGGATGTAATCATCGCCTACCGCAACGGCGCGCCGGTGCGGCTGCGTGATGTGGCCAACATTGTGGATGGCGCGGAGAACGCGAAGCAGGCGGCGTGGATGAATCTTGCTCCCGCGGTCATCGTGAACATACAGCGCCAGCCCGGGGCCAACATCATCGGCGTGGTGGACCGGATCAAGAAGGTGCTGCCGCAGTTGCAGGGAACGCTGCCCAGCTCGGTCAAGCTATCCATTCTCACCGACCGCACGGAGACCATCCGCGCTTCAGTAAAAGACGTGCAGTTTGAGATGTTGCTCACCATTTTCCTGGTGATCATGGTGATCTTCCTGTTTCTTCGCAATCTGCCGGCGACCATCATTCCCGGCGCGGCTGTGCCGCTCTCCATTGTCGGCACTTTCGCGGTGATGTACCTGCTGGGCTACAGCCTGGACAACCTCTCCCTGATGGCGCTCACCATCTCCACCGGCTTTGTGGTGGATGACGCGATCGTGATGATCGAGAACATCGACCGCTTTCTGGAAGAAGGGCACCCGCCGCTGGAAGCCGCGCTTATGGGCGCGGGCCAGATTGGTTTCACCATCATCTCGCTGACCGTATCGCTGATCGCGGTGTTGATACCGCTGCTGTTCATGGGCGATATCGTGGGCCGCCTGTTCCGAGAATTTGCCGTGACGCTGGCCGTGACGATCGTGATCTCCGCGCTGGTTTCACTTTCGCTAACGCCGATGATGGCGGCGAGGATCCTGCGCGATCCCAAGAAGGTGAAGCACGGCCGCTTCTACCAGTCTTCGGAGCGCGCGTATGAACGGATCATCGCGTTCTATGGGCGGACGCTTAAATTCGTCCTGAAACATCAGACCCTCACGCTGCTGGCCACGGCCGCCGCACTGGCGTTGACGGTATATCTCTACATGATCGTGCCCAAAGGATTTTTCCCGGTGCAGGACACAGGCGTGATCCTGGGAATCTCTGAAGGGCCGGAGAACGTTTCCTTCACGTCGATGGCACAGCGGCAACAACAATTGGCGAAGGTGATTCTCAACGACCCGGATGTTGCCAGCCTGTCATCGTTCATCGGCATTGATGGGACCAACACCACGCAGAACAGCGGACGGATCCAGATTAACCTGAAACCGCATGAAGACCGCAGCGCCACGGCGTCCGATGTTATTTTGCGCCTGCAACCTGAACTGGCCAAGGTGGAGGGCATCACCTTATATATGCAGCCGGTGCAGGACCTGACAGTGGAAGACCGGGTGAGCCGCACGCAGTTTCAGTACTCGCTGGAAGACGCCGATGCCAATGAGCTGAATGACTGGTCATCGCGAATCCTGAACAAGTTGCGTACGCTTCCGGAGCTGCGGGACGTGGCCAGCGACCAGCAGAACGGCGGATTGAAAGCCGACCTGGTAATCGACCGCGATACGGCGGCGCGGTTCGGAATTCTGCCGCAGGCCATTGATGACACGCTGTACGACGCTTTTGGCCAGCGCCAGGTGTCCACGATTTTTACCCAGCTAAATCAGTACCACGTGGTGCTGGAGGTAGGACAGCAGTTTCAAGACGATCCCACCGATCTGACCAACATTTATGTGAAGTCGGTGACGGGACAGCAGGTGCCGCTTTCCACATTCAGCCATTTTGTGACTTCGCCGGCGCCGCTGGCCATCAACCACCAGGGACAATTTCCGGTGGTGACGATCTCCTTCAATCTGGCTCCGGGCGAGTCACTGGGCAAGGCCACCAAGGTGATCGGACAGGCTGAGCGTGATATGGGGATGCCGGTGAGCATCCATCCCAGCTTCCAGGGCACAGCGGCGGCGTTCCAGAATTCGCTGGCATCGGAGCCGTGGCTGATCCTGGCCGCGCTGGTCACGGTGTACATTGTGCTGGGCGTGCTGTATGAAAGCTACATCCACCCGGTAACCATTCTCTCCACGCTGCCTTCGGCGGGCGTGGGCGCTATCCTGGCGATGATCCTGACGCGCAATGACCTGACGGTGGTGGCGCTGATAGGAATTATTTTGTTGATCGGCATTGTGAAGAAGAATGCCATCATGATGATCGACTTTGCGCTGGTGGCGGAGCGCCAGGAAGGGAAGCCGCCGGAAGAAGCCATTTACCAGGCCAGCCTGCTGCGCTTCCGACCGATCATGATGACGACCATGGCCGCGCTGCTGGGCGCCGTGCCGCTGGCGTTTGGGACCGGCACAGGGTCAGAGCTGCGGCATCCGCTGGGCATCACAATTATCGGCGGCTTGCTGCTGAGCCAGTTGTTCACTCTCTACACCACGCCGGTGATTTACATCTGGTTTGACAAGCTGGCAAGCAAGTTCTCACGCTTTCAACTCGGAAACGAGATTGTGCCGGAGAAGGAACCGGTGGGAGCGGACTGATGAACATCTCTGCGCCATTCATCCGCCGACCGGTAGCCACATCACTGCTGATGATGGGTGTGCTGATGGCGGGAATACTGGCGTACACGCGGCTGCCGGTAGCTCCGATTCCCCAGGTTGAATATCCGGTGATCAGCGTGAACGCGGGCCTGCCCGGAGCGAGCCC
>DASTPO010000200.1:0-8309 GCA_035762225.1 Candidatus Angelobacter sp. | reverse complement strand
GTGGTGCTGAGCGGACTTGGCACCTACGCGATGTTGAGCCACAGCGTCCATCAGCGCACCCGGGAGCTGGGTTTGCGGATGGCTTTGGGAGCCGGCCGCGGAAGCATCTTCAAGTTGATACTGGCCCAGGGTGTACGGCTTGTAGCCATCGGCAGCATTCTGGGCCTGGCCGGCGCGCTGTGTGGCGCACGGCTGCTGGGGAGCTTGTTGTATCGCGTGAACCCCGTCGACATGGCTTCGTTCAGCGTGAGCCTCTGCGTCCTGGGGCTCATTGCGTTGCTGGCAGGCTATTTGCCGGCGAGGCGCGCCACCCGGGTTGATCCAATGATTTCACTCAGGAATGAATAAGAACTTTCACGAATGGCAGGTTAACGACATGCGGCTCTTCAAAAGATTGCTAGACAAATGGAATGCGCGGAAGCTTGAAACCGACCTGGACGACGAGATGCGCTTTCACCTGCAAAAGCAGGTGGAACAGAATATTGCCGCGGGAATGCCGGCGGCGGAGGCGCGACGCCGAGCGCTCATCGCCTTCGGCGGCGTAGCCCAGACGCGGGAGTCATTGCATGAGGTGCATCGCGGCCGTTTTTTTGAGTCGCTCCGCCAGGACCTGCGCTATGGATTGCGCATGCTGCGCAAATCGCCCGGGTTCACCATCATCGCAGTGGTTACGCTGAGCCTGGGGATTGGGGCCAACACGGCGATCTTCAGCCTGATTGACGCAGTGATTTTCCGTTCCCTGCCGATTGCGGACCCGCAGAGCCTGATCGTGTTTCAGTGGGAATCGCACAAAGGGCCGGGGAATATGAGTTACCGCAATTTTGGCGAATGCGACGAGTCCCACGATAGTGGGAATGCTCGCGGGTGCTCATTGTCATTGCCGTACTTTAAGCAGGTACAGGCGCAGGCCGGCGTCTTCTCCCACCTGGCGGCATACACTGCGCTGGGACAGCTCGATATGAGCGGCAACGGTCCGGCGCGAATGGTGAAAGGCGAATTCGTGACGGGCGACTACTTCCAGACGCTCGGCGTGCGCGCGCATCTTGGGCGGCTCATCAACGCAGGCGACGATGATGCGAGCGCCCAACCGGCTGCGGTGCTGGACCACAGCTACTGGCAGACTGAGTTTGGCGGCTCGGAGTCAGCGATCGGAAAAACGATCCGCCTGAATGGGATATCGTTCCAGATTATCGGCGTCACGGAGCCAAAATTTGACGCTCTGACCTTGTCCAATAAATATGAGGTGATCATCCCCATGGCGCAACGCCCCGTGGTGATTCCTAACTGGAAGCCCAGGGATGATGAGGCGGACCACTGGTGGCTGGTCATGATTGGACGCCTGAAATCCGGCGTAGCCGTGAGCCAGGCTGAAGGCGGCGCCAGCCTGCTGTTTCGCAACTCCATAGAATCTGTGGGCAAGCCGCTTTTCAAACCGGACAGTGATCCTCGAATCAGGCTTGCCAAAGCCAGCCGGGTGCTGGGAGGCAGCCAGAAAAGGACTTTGGAGCCTCTTTATGTGTTGATGCTCTGCGTGGGGGCGGTGCTTCTGATCGCCTGCGCCAACGTTGCGGGGCTGCTGCTGGCCCGTTCGGTGGTCCGGCAACGCGAAATTGCCGTGCGCCTTGCGCTGGGCGCAAAGCGGAGCAGGATCCTCCTGCAATTCCTGACAGAAAGCGTGATGCTTTCGTTTGCCGGAGGGGCCCTCGGCATGCTCGTCGCAGTTTGGGGCTCGCGGGCGCTGATGACCATGGTTTCCGCAGGGTCTCCGAACCCGCCGATCTTCTCGCCGCAGCTTGACTGGCGCGTGCTTGGCTTCACTGCCGGGGTCTCGCTGCTCACGGGAATCCTCTTTGGACTTGCTCCCGCGCTGCGCGGCTCAGACGTAAACCTCACCTCTTCCCTCAAAGCATCGACGGGCAGCGGCACAACGGTTTCCGAGGGCAGGCAACGGCGGTTTTCCGCAGGTGGAATGCTGGTGGCGGTGCAGATGGCGCTGGCCATTGTTGTGCTGGTGACTGCCGGGCTGCTGGTACGCACGCTCAACAACTTGAAAAGCCTGAATCCCGGCTTTGACACCCAGAATGTCCTGCTCTTCGGCGTGGATCCGCGCCTGGCCGGCTACAAGGGCCCGCAGATCGACAATCTGTTTTTCGAATTACAGGAAAAATTCTCGGCGATCCCGGGCGTGACCTCTGCGACTTACTCCTGGTATCCATTTCTCTCCGGCGGTCTCTGGAACACGAGCTTCCACAAGCCGGGAACTCCTCCGCCGACCAAGCAGGAGGCGGAATCAGGAGCCGCCGAGAAGAACCAGGTTGATTCCGACGTCTATCCCATTGGCCCTAGGTTCTTTGCCACCTGGGGCATCCCGTTTCAAGCAGGACGTGATTTCACTGCGGCGGATTATGTTGTGGCCGCGAGCAATGACGGCGACAAACCCAGCTCAAATCCGACGCCGGTTATCGTGAACCAGGAGTTTGTGCGCCGGTACTTCCCAGGGAAAAATCCGGTTGGACAGATATTCGGCGAGCAGGAGCCGACCGGGATCGGGGACGCCAAGGCCCCCGGTAATTTGATTGTGGGCGTGGTGGCGAATTCCAAATACAACAGCCTGCGCCGCGAAATCACACCGTGTTTCTATCAACCAAACGTCGGTGGAGAAGCGTTTTTTGAGCTGCGCACAGGCACGGCCCCGCTTTCGCTGGTGCCCACGGTTAAGAGCATAGTGGACCAGCAGAGCCATGATCTGGCGGTCTTCCGCATTTCCACCGAGTCAGAAGCCATTGACCGGCAGGTATTCACGGAAAAGATGACTGCCCGCCTCTCCAGCTTGTTTGGTCTCCTGGCCTTGCTGCTGGCGTGTCTCGGGCTTTATGGACTGCTTTCCTATGAGGTAACGAGGCGAACGCGTGAGATTGGCATCCGCATGGCCGTAGGAGCGCAGTCACACAACGTGGTTGGCCTGGTGCTGACGAAAGCCATGGCACTGATTGTCGGCGGCGCCGTTGCCGGCATCGCCGTGGCCGTGGGCGTAACGCGCTTTCTGGCCAGCTTCCTTTACGGCGTCAAAGCGGGCGATCCTATTACGCTGTTGGCTGTGGCAGGTCTGCTGGCCGCCGTTGCGCTGGCGGCATGCTACCTTCCGGCGCGGCGCGCCACCAGGGTAGATCCGCTGGTTGCGCTGCGCTACGAATAGGCGCGCAAGATGCACGGAAGTTGCTGCCGGGAAGGATTGATATCCGCCTGGATTCCCTGCTTGTCTGCCACGCCGACATGGGCTATAGTTCGCTTGTTCATGTCATCCACTCGCCCCAACCCGGCTCCAACGGCCCGACCGTTTCCGTATGGCCTGGGGGCGGGGTGATGGATATGGCTGCGTAGGCGAAACAGCACTCATATTTCAGGCCCGTTGCCCCCGCAAAGGCAGCGGGTCTTTATTTTTGGAAACAGGGTTTTTGGAAACACGGTTTTTGGATACTCCGTTTTGGAAACATCAGTTTTTGGCAGCAGCGGTTTTTGGAAAGGACAGCTCCTATGAGCTCTTCGAAGAAGAAATTGCCGGCCGGCAAAGGCGGCGCGGCGCACCCGGGAAAATTGCAGTCGCAAAAGAAGATCGCGGTGCTGGGCTGCGGCAAAATGGGGACCATCCTGCTGGAGTCATTTCTTGAACGCAAGCTGGTGACGCCGGATGAAGCGGTCGCGACGGTGCAGCATGGCGAGCGCGGCGCGGAGCTTTCGCGTGAATTGGGCGGGGTGAACGTGGGCACGGACAATCGGGCGGCCGTGGCAGGGGCGGAGATCGTCCTGCTATGCGTGAAACCCCAGGTGCTGGGCCAGTTGCTGGATGAAATTGCTCCCGCGCTTGATCCCGCCACGCTGGTGATCTCGATTGCCGCTTCCACCACTACCAGCTTCATCCAACAGAAGCTGGGCAAGAATGTGCCGGTGGTGCGCGCCATGCCGAATACGCCGGCGATGGTGGGCGCAGCCATGACCGCGGTTTCTGCCGGGCCCGCGGCCGGAGCCGGGCACGTGGAAACCGCCAAACATCTTTTTGAAGGCGTGGGCCGGGCCTTGATTGTCGATGAAAAACATATGGATGCAATCACCGCTCTTTCAGCCAGCGGTCCGGCGTTCGTCTTTGTGATCCTGGAGTCGCTGGCGGAGGCGGGCGTAAAAGTCGGCCTGCCGCGCGAAATGGCCACCACGCTGGCCGCGCAGACGCTGTTTGGCTCGGCCCAGCTGGCGCTTGAAACAGGACATCATCCGGCGCTCCTGAAAGACGCGGTCACGACTCCAGCGGGCTGCACCATTGAAGGCCTGATGGAGCTGGAAAAAGGCGGCCTTCGCGTGACCCTGATGAATGCCGTGATCAAAACGACGATCCGGGCGCGGGAGTTGATGACGAGTTAGAGCGGCTCTTGGCTTTTGGCTCTTGGCCTTTGGCTATTGGCTTTTGGCTATTGGCTATTGGCTGGTCATCGAATGCGAGGCCAAAAGCTAAGAGCCAAGAGCGAAGAGCTAAGAGCCAATAGCCAGAAGCCCTCCCAGGAACCGGAGCGATCCTGAATCAAGGATTGCCGCTCCGGGGATAGTGCCTTTACCCAAAAGCTAAGAGCCAAAAGCTAAGAGCCAAGAGCGAAGAGCCATCCAGAACCGGAGCGATCCTGAATCAAGGATTGCCGCTCCGGGGATAGTTCATGTAAACTTGTACCCGATGTTACTTTCTGTCTCCAACATGGCCATGTGCTGTCACGTGATGGCTATGTGTGCGTGCGCACCGAGGCAGAAAGGTTCATAGCAAGCTTTTTATTCGGCAATCATGAACCCGCTGCCTCAGGCAGCGGGTTTTTTAGTTTGGGCAGAGATTCTGCCGCGCAACCTGAATTACCAGAGGAGATGGATCTATGAGCACAAATTTGCGCTATGAGCTGCGATGTCGCGAATGCCACGCCAGTTGGGGCAACCAGCCGATTTCTTTTTGCCAGAGCTGCTTCGCTCCACTGGAAGTAGCTTACGACTGGGAGCGGATCGGCAAAGAGATCAGCAAGGAAGGGATTGCCGCGCGTGCGCCCAATCTCTGGCGCTATAAAGAACTTTTGCCGTTGCCGGAAAAATGCGACGATTCCACGCCGGCTGGATTCACGCCTCTGGTCAGAGCAACGCACCTGGGCGAAGCCTTGCGCGGCCGGAATGTCTTCCTCAAGAACGATGCGGTCTGCTTCCCTACTCTGAGTTTCAAAGACCGCGTGGTGGCGGTGGCCCTGACACAAGCCCGGATTTTTGGGTTCGATACCGTCAGCTGCTCCTCCACCGGCAATCTGGCCAATGCTGTGGCGGCGCAGGCGGCGCGCGGCGGATTCAAGGCCTGCATCTTCATTCCCGCCGATCTTGAACCGGCCAAGGTCCTGGGGACGCAGGTCTATGGCGCGCAGATCGTACGCATTGACGGGAACTATGACCAGGTAAATCGACTCTGCTCGCAGATCGCCGACAAGCATCGCTGGGGCTTCGTCAACGTCAACCTGCGACCGTACTATGCCGAAGGCTCAAAGACAGTTGGCTATGAGATCGCCGAGCAGCTTGGCTGGCGGCTGCCTGACAACGTTGTTGTTCCCATGGCGGGAGGATCGTTGATCACGAAAATTTACAAAGCGTTCCAGGAGCTCATTGCTCTGGGCTTTGTGCGGGAGAAGCAGGTGAAGTTCTTCGGCGCGCAAGCCACCGGATGCAGCCCAATCAGCGTTGCGGTGAAGGCACGACGCAATGAGATTGAACCGCAGAAGCCGCAGACCATCGCGCGGTCACTGGCCATCGGCAATCCGGCTGACGGCTTTTATGCGGCGAAGACAATTCTCGGCAGCGAAGGCTGGGCCGAGGACTCAAGCGATGCTGAGATCGTGGACGGCATGACCCTGCTGGCCGAAAGCGAGGGCATCTTTACCGAGACAGCCGGCGGAGTGACTGTGGCCGCCGCGCGAAAGCTTTTCGCACAAGACCGCATCCACCCGGACGAGACCACGGTGCTGTGCATTACCGGCAACGGGCTCAAAACCACCGACGCGCTGGCAGCGAGGTTCGAAAGCGTTGCGCCGATCGCGCCGCGGCTTGCAGCGTTCGAGCAATATCTGGAACGTGAGTTTGCCGTCGCACGCGCGGCAGGAAAAGGAGCAGCATAAATGAGCGTCACCGTTTCCATTCCCAGCGCCTTTCGCCGCCACACGGAGGGCGCAGAAAAATACGATTGTGCGGCGGCCGACCTGCACGCCCTGCTGGACTCACTGGGAACACGATTTCCCGAACTTAAACCGCACTTGCGCGATGAACAGGGTAATGTGCGCCGCTTCCTTAACATCTACGTGAATGACGAAGACATTCGTTTTCTGGAAAAGAACTACAAGTTCAAGGATGGCGATGAAGTCACGCTGGTGCCGTCCATCGCCGGAGGATGAAACAACCGGCCAAAGACGGAGTCTTGAAGAAAACCTTCCGAGTCAGGGTGCGACAGGGCGGCGTGAAATGTCAGCCTGCTCCGGGATTTCGGAAAAGATCTGCGCAGTGTCGGCCTCCTGCCGTGAGCGTTCCCGCGCTACCTCGCCCACAATCAACAGCGCTGGAGGAGGAACAGCCCTGGCTGAGACCAGTGCGCCCAGGGTCAGATAAAATGCCTGCTCGTTGCCGCGTCCCGCGTTGGAGACCAGCGCGCACGGTGTTTCAGGAGCAAGACCTGACTCAAGCAGTTCGCGCGCGGTCCGGCTATAGTCGGGCCCCGGCATATAGATGGCGTACGTAGCGTGGGCGGGGTCGAAAATAGTCTTTTGCATGGACTCATTGCGGCTGTTGTGTGCGGTGAGCACCACCAGGGCGGAAGCGGCGCGGCGATCAGTAAGCGTGATTTCCGCCGACGCTGCGGCGGCCGCGGCGGCGGTAATGCCGGGAACGATTTCAAACGCAATTCCGGCGCGGCGCAATGCATCCAGTTCTTCGCCCAGGCGGCCGAAGACGGCAGGATCGCCGGACTTGAGGCGGATGACCGATCCTGACTTGCATGCGGTGGCGTGCCACACCATCAGGGCGTTGATCTGCTCCTGGGTGCGGCTGTGGCGTCCGCAGCGCTTGCCCACGTTCACGATTTCGGCCGATGGCGGGCAGAGCGCGAGGACCTCCGGGGCAACCAGATCGTCATGGAGCACGACCCCGGCCGAGCGCAGTAATGAAGCCGCGCGCAGCGTGAGCAGGTCTGCCGAGCCTGGCCCAGCTCCCACGATATGGACTTTGCCGGGCATGGCTATGCGCTTTTCTGGCGGCTTAACGGACGCTCCTCAACCCAGTCCTCAACGGCATCGACAAGGCGATGCAATAACTGGTCGGCGTTGCCGATCATGTTCAATCCTTCATGCTGATGTTCCTTGATTGCCTCACGCAGGCGGTCCTCCAACTCAGCCTTTTTCGAATGGTCCATTGTTCCCTCCAGTATTCTGCGGATTGAAATTTCTGGCCGGCTGGCAGAGCGCCAGCAGATGCAACAGTTCCTTGCGGCTCTCCGTGCGCGGCAAGACGCTGCGAATTGATTCGCGCATGCGCCCGAGCCAGCTAATCCAGCCCTCATACTCGGGGCCGAATTGCAGGTCCAACTCTTTGCGCACGCGTTGCGCAAGCGCTGGACTCTTGCCGCCGGTGGAAACCGCTACCTGAAAATCACCGCGGCTGACAAGCGCGGGAGCGTAAAAATCACAGTGCTCGGGATCGTCCACGGCATTGGCCAGTGTTCCCGCAGACCTCGCTTCATCATAGACCGCGCGATTTGTCTTTTCACAATCGGTCGCGGCGATCACCAGAAAATATCCCTGCGCCATGCCGGGTCGATATTCCGAACACACATGCAGGAGCCGGCCTTGTTCAGCCCAGAGTTGAAGACGCGGCGTGAGCGTGGGGGAGACAACCGTCAAGTCATTGGCGGAGCGGAGAACGCCTTCAATTTTCTGTTCGGCGATTGCGCCGCCGCCCACCACCAGCACCTTGTGGCCTTCGAGTTTCAGGAAAATCGGATAGAGCGCCATAGTCAACCTTCCGCTCCGTGCGGCACCCGTCCGGGCGAAGGATCCCGCAGAACCGCCGGCAAATCCTGCCCGGCAAGAAGTGTACGCAGCGCGGGCTCGGAATGACGCCCGAAAAACGCGCGCAGATTCTCTCCCCGGTGTCGGGATTCAAGATAGCTGCGCAGCAGGCGCTCAATCGCGTCAGGAACTTCGCTGGCGGTGCAGCGATAGCCCACCGGGCGGCCGAAGCCCGCATGCTCGCCGACCGCG
>DASTPO010000199.1:0-2882 GCA_035762225.1 Candidatus Angelobacter sp. | reverse complement strand
GGTGATCTCGCCGATGACTGGCGGCTGGCCAATGTGCTTAAACAACCAGCCGAACACCCGTGCCGTGAGCAAAATTATTCCAACCGCGACGATCAGTTGTTCATTGCTCACGCAGCGTGCGCCTTCTTTCGATGCCGCCTTCGCCCCAGTAAACCAGCCGCAGGCCGGCGAAGACCAGATTAACGCCGACAACAAGAGATATCACGCGCGGATTGCCCGCGTGGCCTTCCATCCAGAAAAACGGAACGCTGGCGGTAACCAGCATCCAGCCCCACTTCCCGCGCCTGGCCGGCGATTCAAGGTGAATCCGGTTTACATAGGTAAGCATGGGAGGTCTGGATTTGCCGGTGTGATCATAGATGTCGCAGCGGAGGTTGGCAATACTATTTACTTTAGCTTCGCAATAGTTTTCTACTCCCGCCAGTGAGTCAAAAACCAGGCAAACACTAACTCCGCCGGCAGTCAGATAGCGCCCTTCCGGAGTTTTCTCTATGTCTGTGTATATGTCGGAATGGAACAAGGCATACTGGCCCTCATGGACCAATCCGGTTCACTCGGCGGGTTTTCGGGTGGGATCGTATAACTTGAGTGTCTGTACGGAGGACTCTTCGCTATGCAATCAGCACGGAATTAAGTCACTCGCGTTCGTAGTACCAATCAGCAGCGGCATTACGTGCCAATTTGAGCCTGCCATCTAGCCGGAAAACCTGAAGCATGAGACCGCCGCGCCGAAAAGAGGAATTTGCCGGTTCGTCTTCAGAGATATTTGCATCTGAAACTTCAATCTCACTCCCACCTAAAAAATGATTGCTCGACTTCCAGGTGCCCCGATTAGTGAATTGTTTTTTGGGAGACGTGAAAGTTTGGACGTAGGTTCCATCTGGTAACAAGGTAAGCCGCTCTGTCCCCGTATTCGTACTCGTTAGCCAGGTTCCGAAAAGCTGCGAATCTGAGACGCGAACCTCGCCGCTACAGCCAAGCAAAGTCGAGGTGAGAAGGAAAATTGCGATTCCACAGCAGCAGACTGCGTTCATCTGTAACTTAGAAGCTGGCGCACGCAAGTTGCTAACTCCTGCTAGGCGAATCGTACCTTTACATCGGCCCGTTTGGCCAGGTGAATGCTTTCCACGAAACGCACCTTGCCGCTGTGCCGGGTCATGACGATCGAAGAGGTCCGTGTGCCTTCGCCGAAAAATCGGACGCCTTTCATCAAAGCGCCATCGGTCACGCCAGTCGCGGCGAAAACAATATTCTTGCCCGGCGCAAGGTCTTTGGCGGTATAAATCTTTTTCTTGTCCTTGATCCCCATTTTTTCAATGCGGGCCTCAAGCTCCGGCGTATTGATGACCAGGCGGGCATGGATTTCACCGTTCAGGCAGCGCATGGCGGCGGCCGTGATTACGCCTTCGGGAGCGCCTCCGCTGCCCATCACCACATGCACGCCGGTGCCGATAACCGCGGCGGCGATGCCCGCGGAAAGATCGCCATCTGTGATTAAGCGGATTCGCGCTCCAGCCCTGCGTATGTCGTCGATCAGCTTCTCGTGCCGGGGACGGTCAAGCACCACCACCACCAGGTCGGCAACATCGCGGCTCAGGCGACGGGCGATCGCTTTCAGGTTGTCAGCGACTGGCGCGTCCAGATCGACCGCATCTTTGCAGGACGGCCCAACCACGATTTTCTCCATATAACAGTCGGGCGCGTTCAACAGGCCGCCTTTTTCTGAGGCCGCCAGAACCGTGATGGCTCCGGGCGCTCCCGTGGCGCACAAGTTGGTGCCTTCCAGCGGATCAACCGCGATGTCAACTTCCGGCAGCTTCTCGCCGTCATGCCAGCCCGCGCCTACATGCTCGCCGATGTAAAGCATCGGCGCCTGGTCGCGCTCGCCTTCTCCGATGACAATCGTCCCGCGCATGGGGACCGTATCCATGGTGGTGCGCATGGCTTCAGTAGCCACATGGTCAGCCCGCTCGCGGTCGCCGGTTCCCATGGTATGGGCTGAGGCGATAGCGGCGTCTTCCACCACGCGCGCAAACTCCAGCGCCAGCTCAAATTCCATCTGGTTGGCGAGGTTCTTGGAACTCGCGTTTTTCTCCGTCGTATGGGTCGCCATCAATGCCTCCGCTTCATTGCCGATCACTTCCGGGTTCAAAACGCGCTTATACCAGTAACGCTCTCTCCGATGATCAGCGCATGAATGTCATGCGTGCCTTCGTATGTTTTTACTGACTCCAGGTTCATCATGTGGCGCATTACCGGGTAATCGTCGGCAATGCCGTTTGCGCCCAGGATGTCTCGCGCCATGCGCGCACATTCCAGCGCCATCCATACATTGTTTCGCTTGGCCATGGAGATGTGCTGGTGTCCAACTTTATTTGCGTCCTTCAGGCGGCCCACTTGCAGGGCCAGAAGCTGCGCCTTGGTGATTTCGCTGATCATCCATGCCAGCTTTTCCTGGACAAGCTGATGAGATGCAATTGGCTGGTCACGGAACTGCTTGCGCACCTGGGAATATTGCAGCGCCGTGTCATAGCAGGACATGGCCGCGCCGATCGCGCCCCAGCCGATGCCATAGCGCGCCTGATTCAGGCAGCCCAACGGCGACTTCAGGCCGTCCGAGCCGGGAAGGAGATTTTCCAGCGGTACGCGAACATCTTGCAGTGACAGTCCCGATGTTACCGATGCGCGCAGTGACCATTTGCCGTGAACGTCAGAGGCTTTGAAGCCGGGGCGATTGGTTTCGACCAGAAAGCCTTTGATGCGGTCGTTATGCTCCACAGACTTCGCCCATATGATGGCGATATCGGCGATGGAGCCGGAAGTGATCCACATCTTCTCGCCGTTAAGGACATATTCATTGCCGGACTTGACGGCGCGGGTGC
>DASTPO010000198.1:0-5980 GCA_035762225.1 Candidatus Angelobacter sp. | reverse complement strand
CTGCTTTTACCTCTTCTCTGCATGTTATGCTCGGCTTTTCTCTATTCGCAGGAGCCTGCATCTCTTGGTGACATTGCACGGCGTGTGCGCGCGGCCAAGCAGAATGGCAAGAGCGCGACGGCCCCGGCTACCGCGCCGAGTTCCGCAACGGCCGCCCCGGTCAATGCGCAGGACACGCCCAGCCCGTCTGCGAAACCGGCGGACGTGCGATCAACAGCCGCAAGCGACCCGACGGCCGATCTACTGCACTTGCCTCCAGGCATCCCAGCAGAAGGGACCTTGAATTTTCTGGATGGGATTCAGGAAGAACTCCGCCAGCTTTTTGACCAGGAGAAATTTGAAACCATTGACATGATCGCTGACCAGAACAGGTCCGCCAGAAAACGGTTCCCTGGAGGCTTCTGGGCCATTCACAACATTTACCTCGCTCTGTCCGCCCCTCGCCGGGGTTCCAACGCGGGCGAAGCTGAGTGGCAATTGCATCTTGAACGGCTAAAAAGGTGGATAGCTCAACGTCCCAATTCAATTACGGCCCGTGTTGCGCTGGCGGAAGCCTATCAGACGTACGGGTGGAAAGCTCGCGGGAGCGGGCCTGCCGCCAGTGTGACGGAAGATGGCTGGCGACTTCTTCATGAAAGACTGGAACTTTCAGGCAAAGTCCTTGCGGATGCGTTTACGCTGCCGGTGAAGTGTCCAGAGTGGTATCTGGCGATGCAAACACTCGTGCAGAAACTGGATAGCAGCAAAGAGATTCAAGCCGCGGCATTCGCGAAGGCGGTTGCGTTTGACCCGGATTACCACTACTACTATCGCATCCGGGCTATTTCGCTGGAAGAGAAGTGGGGTGGAGAAGAAGGCGAGATGGCTGCGTTTGCCGAGAAGGCATCCGACCGCGTAGGCGGCAAGAAAGGCGACATTATCTATTACCAGATCGCCTACGTTATTGACTGCAATTGCGGTGAAGACGATAATCTCCATGGGCTGTCATGGCCAAGGATTAAGCGCGGCTATATGGCCCTGGAAGAGATGTACGGCGTTGCTCTGTTGAACCTGAACAAGATCGGTTACATGGCCGCGGTGGGTGGCGATCCCTTGTATGCGAACGAGATTTTTGCACGCATAAGGGAAGACTGGGACCAGGATACGTGGAAAAGCCGAAGCTATTTTGAAACTGCGCGGAATTGGGCCAAGGCCGGGGCCGCGGCGAAAATCATTGAAGATGCGCTCAACCGGGCCGATGAAAACGTGAAGACCGCCGAAGGACGAAAATTTGACGGCGAAATCGGCAAGACATTTGCCGCGAATTACAGCACCGTGGTCAGCGATTGCCTGAAGCGATCGGGCGAAACAGTCCTGTTCCCATTCGATCTCGCCCTGCGGCTCGGAAAAGATGGCAGCGTTGAACAGATTTATTCGTCGGTAACATCCCGTGTGAGCTTATGCGTGAAGCCGGAAGTGCAGAAAGGGCGCTTTCCTGTTCCGCCGCGAGAGTCTTACTGGGTAAAAATCAGCCTGCAACCTTCGGCCGAGGATGTCATTAAGTTTCGGAAGGCGATGCAGCAGGCCCAGCAGCAGCCCCGGTAGAATGTATCGTGTTTACCGGCGAACCGCTTAAAGTTCTGCTGAGGTGAGTACTCGGGGTCTCTTTTGACGGCAGGCTTGGGTCTTCCATAAGTTGCACTCCGCGCAAAACCGCCAGAGATTGTGGCACGGCATGCTAAAAGATGACCGTAGAGGCGCCTCGCTGCGGTCGAACTGTCAGAAGGACCATCCTAGCAATGCACAATCTTCTCTGAAGTAATCCCCTTCGTCGCGTTGCGCGAATCGACCACCAGTTGCGATTCGGCGACGATCTTTTTGTAATCGTAGTCGGAGTGGTCG
Organism: Candidatus Angelobacter sp.; assembly: GCA_035762225.1. Taxonomy (GTDB): domain Bacteria; phylum Acidobacteriota; class Terriglobia; order Terriglobales; family Acidobacteriaceae; genus Angelobacter. Next base: position 4,099 of record DASTPO010000198.1, on the reverse strand, counting down.
GTGACGATCAGGGCGCAATCGTATTGGCCCAGCTTCTCGAGCGGCGTATTCGTCATCTGCAGGTTATATTTGCGGCCGCGTCCGACTTTGGGGAAGTAGGGATCGTTATAAGAAACTTCAGCGCCGCGGCGCTGTAATTCCTCAATGATGGTCAAGGCGGGCGACTCGCGCAGATCGTCGATATCGCGCTTGTAGGCTACGCCCAGCACCAGGATCTTTGATCCGTTAAGCGCTTTCTTGTGCTTGTTCAGAGCAGCGGCTACGGCGTCGACCACGTTATACGGCATCGCGGAGTTGATTTCGCCGGCCAGTTCGATGAAACGGGTATGGAAATCCCATTCCTTGGCCTTCCATGACAGGTAAAAAGGATCGACGGGGATGCAATGCCCGCCCAGCCCAGGACCGGGATAAAAAGGCTGGAAGCCGAAGGGCTTGGTGGAGGCAGCGCGAATGACCTCCCAGATGTCGATGCCCATGCGCAGGCTCAGCATCTTCAATTCATTGACCAGCGCGATGTTGACGCAGCGGTAGATGTTTTCCAGCAACTTGGTCATTTCGGCCACGGCAGGACTCGAAACCGGCACCACGCGATTGAAGATGGAGTTGTAAACGGCACTGGCAATATCCGAGGCTGCGGGATTCAAGCCGCCGATAACCTTGGGGATATCCTTGCGCGCCACCGTGTCATTGCCTGGATCTTCACGCTCAGGAGAAAACGCAACCAAGAAGGTCTTCGCGGGGTCATATTGCTCGCCATGCGCGGCTTTGAGTCCCGCCTTGTTGCCGGCCTCGATCACCGGCACCAATACTTCTTCCGTGGTCCCTGGGTATGTGGTGCTTTCCAGGACGACCAACTGTCCGGCGCGCAGGTGGGGAGCAATGGCTTTGGCTGTGTCCCGGATATAGCTGAGGTCGGGCTCATGATATTCATTCAACGGCGTAGGGACACAGATGATCAGGGCATCCATGTCCTTGGCGTGGGTGTATTCATCGGTGGCCCAGAAACCCTTGGCAGCGGCGGCCGCGATCTCGGTTTGCGGAATGCGGTAAATATAAGACCGTCCATTATTCAGCGCTTTCACCTTTTCCGGGTCGATATCAAACCCGGTGACGGGGAAGCCTGCTTCATTGAACAGCAGGGCCAGGGGCAGCCCGACGTAGCCCAGCCCGATTATTCCTACTTTCGCGGTGCGGGCCTGAATGCGGCCGCGCAGTTGTTCCAGCTGTTGAAACGGAGTATGTGCCTGCGATGACATTATTTTTTTGTCCCGACTGACATTGTAACGTCCGGCCTGGTTACTAGTGCATGGCCTTGTGACTCTGCCCGAACCAACATGGCTACTGCCACGAGGCACACTTTCTGCTTAAATACTGTTTTAACAAGGCGTTTTGAGCCGTTCGACGGCTACTCAGAACACCTTAGGCAAGGAACGGGGCAGATCGCTGGAGGCCGAGACAGTTGTGATACTCTTTAGCCACTAGAAATCCCCCACAGTCAAAGCAGTGGCGCAAAAGCGAAAAACCGCATTCCAGATTTCCTACGTCACCATTACCTATCGCAGTGTTTTGATGGGAATGTTCGGCGTGCTCCTGCTCGCCGGAGTGGTGATGTATTTTGCTTTTCCCGATACTGCAAACAAGCTGATTCTATCGAGCCAGGTCGGACTGGGAAAACTTCTGACCAAGATGGGCGTCGCGAGCGGCACGAGCGCGAACGGAAGCATGCCGGAGCCCGGGCCTCAACAGGCCCATTTCACCAACATCGACGGCAATGTCCGAGTGCGAAAGGCCAGCACCAATACATGGGTGACGGCCGACTACAGCCTGGTGCTGGACAAAGGCGATTATGTGCAGACGGCGGAGGGAATCGCCAAGGTAGTGTTCACTGACGGAACGAATTACACAATCAAGCCGGATTCGCTGATTGCCATCCAGGAGAATTCGGTCAACTCGGCGCAGCAGACCAGGGTGTCGGTCCAGGTAACCGCAGGCACCATTGATCTGGCTACGCCCACCCTGATCGGCGGTTCCAAGTCGCAGGTGATCGTGGCCGGCGCGACTGCCAGCATCAACTCAGAGAGCTCGGCCGAGGTGGTGAATGATCCCCGCGCTGACACGCACTCAGTCATGGTGAAAAAAGGTTCGGGCGCGGTCACCCTGCGTGGAAAGACGGTTCCGCTGGAGGACTATACGAAGGTGACGTTCAGCCAGAAGACGCCGGACCTGGTGAAGACCAAGGAGCTACGGCCCCCGGTGCTGATCTCGCCGCCCTCGATGCAAAGCGTATTTCTTGATCCGGCGAGCAAAGGAGTTAACTTCTCCTGGAGCCCAGTCGACAACGTACGGGAATACCATCTGAAAATCAGCAAGAACGCCACTTTTACAGATGATGCACTGATGGTGAACAACAAGCAGTCTGCTCCCCAGGTGATGGTCACCAACCTGCCGGAGGGAGTCTATTACTGGCAGGTCACCTCCATTGGTAATGACGGCAAGGAATCGAGCGAGAGCGAGACTTCCAAGTTCACGCTGGCTCCCAAAGGCAGCGGGACGCTGGCTCTGGAGCTGGATTATGTCCAGCTCGGGCATGTGATCGAGGTGAAGGGCAGGACCGAGCCGAATGCGCGGGTGATGGTAAACGGCCAGGAGGCAGTGGTGGGGAACGACGGCGCGTTTCATCATTTCACCAATCCGCTGCCCACAGGTGAAAACACCATTACGGTTACGGCACAGAACGCCAGAGGCGGGGTGAATACGGCAACCAAGCAGGTGGTGATACAGTAAAATCGCTTATTGTGCAGTTTTGGTTTTTAAGTCAGAGTGGTGTGCTTTCAAAAATTCAAGCAAAAAAAGCGCAGATGTTCGGGAACGGAAGAAAGTGAATCAGCCCAGCGTTTTGCCGAAGTAACTTAGAGACGGAAAGAATTTGGTATGTCGAAAAACGGTTTTAAATCAGAGAATTCAAGAATCCACAACCTGCGCTCGCTGTTCAGCATGTTCTCCAGCGATCTCGCCATCGATCTGGGAACGGCCAACACCCTGGTGTACGCCAAAGGCAAGGGCATTGTGGTGAACGAGCCCTCGATTGTCGCCATTAATAAGAACACCGGGGAAGTGGAGGCCGTGGGCAAGGAAGCCAAGGAGATGCTGGGCCGGACGCCGGGAAATATCGTGGCCATCAAGCCCATGAAAGACGGCGTGATCGCGGACTTCAAAGTCACGGAAAAGATGCTGAACTACTTCATTCAGAAGGCGCACAACCGCAAGATGCTGGTGCATCCGCGGATCGTGATCGGCGTGCCTTCAGAAATCACGCAAGTGGAAAAACGGGCGGTCATGGATTCGGCGTATCGCGCGAAGGCCAGCGAAGTGCACCTGGTGGAGCAGGCCATGGTGGCGGCCATCGGCGCCGGGCTGCCCATCACGGAACCCAGCGGCAACATGGTGGTGGATATCGGCGGCGGCACCACGGACATTGCCGTGATTTCATTGAGCGGCATCGTTTATTCGCGCTCCGTGCGCATGGCGGGTAACCAGATGGATGAAGCCATCATGAATTACCTCAAGCGCAAGTACAACCTGCTGATCGGCGAGCGCACGGCTGAAACCATCAAGATTGAGATTGGCTCCGCATACCCGCTGGATAAGCCGCTGACGATGGAGATCAAAGGCCGCAACCTGATTGAAGGCGTGCCCAAGACCATCACGATTGACGACAGCGAAATTCGCGAGTCGCTGGGCGAGTGTATTGCGGTGATCATGAATGCGATACGCGTTGCGCTGGAGCGGACGCCGCCGGAGTTGAGCGCGGACATCAGCGATCGCGGTATTGTGCTGACGGGCGGCGGAGCGCTGATCAAGAATCTCGACAAGCGCATTCGCGAAGAAACGGGCCTGCCGGTTTCAGTGGCCGACGATCCGCTGGCCTCGGTGGTGCTGGGAACCGGCAAGATGCTTTCGGACTTCAGGCTGCTGCGCAAGATCAAGATCGACTAAGACAGGGGTCAGGTTTCAGAGGTCAGGGTTCAGAGAATTCCTGCCAGCATCCACCATTGCTTGAACCACTGAACCCTGAAACCTGATCCGTGACCCCTGACTC
>DASTPO010000197.1:0-11137 GCA_035762225.1 Candidatus Angelobacter sp. | reverse complement strand
TTTACCACTGAGAACACAGAGGGACCACAGAGGGGGATAGCGCAGCAAACATTTCGCGGCAGATTTCGCAGGTAAGAGCGAGAACAGGAAAGAAAGCGAGATGAGGACGATGACGAAGGAAGAGTTAACAGCCGCAATTCTGGCCAGCGCAGTCAAGCTGGGGAAAACGCCCACCCGCGGCGAACTGATGGCACTTTCGGGGGCGACCCCGCGCAGCGTGAGGAAGCATTTTGGCAGCTACCAGAGCGCCATGGAGTCTTGCGGCCTGGAAATAAATGGGGCCGGCAAGAAAGTGACGATGCAATCACTGTTCCAGGACTGGACTGGAATTGTGCGCACGCTCAAGAAAGTCCCCAGCCTGATGGAGTACGAACAGTTGAGCCGCTACAGCGTACGCCCCATGCTGAGAATGTTTGGCATGTGGGTGAATGTGCCGGACGGAATAAAGATGTACATCGAAGAGCAGGGACTGGCCGACGAGTACAAAGACATTCTGGATGCAATTGAGTACAAGGCCACGCATGAGGGTGGCGTACCCAAAATATCGGCACCGCCATCCGTGCCGCAGATCTTGAAGGACCGGCCGATGTATGGCCCTCTGTTGCATGGCTGCCCGCTGGTGTTTGCACCCACGAACGAGGCCGGGGTGCTGTACCTTTTTGGGGCGATGTCAGAACGGCTGGGGTTTCTGGTGTTGCTAGTACAGACGGCATTTCCGGACTGCGAGGCGATGCGCGTGGCGGGAGAAAACCGGCTGCAACGGTTGAAAATTGAAATTGAATACCAAAGCCGCAATTTCCTGAAGCATATGCATGACCTTAAAGGCTGCGACATGATTGTGTGCTGGGAGCATAACTGGCCGGAGTGTCCGCTGGAGGTGCTGGAGTTGAAGTCGCTGGTGAAGCAGTGGGGGAAAACCTGTATCACGGAGGAGGGGCGGGTGATCGGGTGAGGCACGGAGATCGATTGACGGCCGGAGGGCCGTGGCTTTCAGTTCCCAGGCCTGACGGCCTGGGCTCAATAATTGCGCCCCCCTTGGGGGCTACGTTTTAACGGGCTCGGAAGGCGTCTCGTCAACTTCACTTCCCTTTTGGCCGCGCTCAGAAACTGGGAACATTCGCTACCAGCTTGTCGGGCCACGCGTGGCAGCAGCGGAGCCGATCCCTCACCCGCGCCAAGTGGGCCCGAAGCGCCCCGAGTCATTTGCGGGAGGCAGCCGGCGAGTTGGGAAGTATGGCGCGGGATTCGGGACGGCGTCTCGAGAGGGAGGGAGTCTGGAGGAAGAGACGCCAATTTGGCGAGGGATGGTGAAATTGTCTTGCCGAAACTCCCTGATGCGGCATGGTGTAGGAAGCAGCCTCGGGATCCTTCCACTCCCGCTCGCTTCGCTTCGCTCGTTCGCGGTCGGTCAGGATGACAGGGGTAGAGGGCGATCTTGAGGGCGATCTTGGCGCCGCTAAAGAAGCCGATCCTCTGGGGCGCTATTTTTTTAGCTTCGTGCGGCGGCAACGCGGTACGGAAGCCCCCAGGGTTTTCGCTCGTCGGGGCTGCACGTACTCTCTGTGTTCCTTTGTGACCTCTGTGGTAAAGGTTCTAGTGCGCCATCGATCCGGGGCCACCGCCGCCCTTGGGCGGCTTCTTCATCAGCAGGATCAACGGCAGGCAGGCGGCGAACATGATGGCGAGAAGAAAGAAGACGTCGACGTATCCCATCATGGCGGCTTGCTGCTGGACCATGCCAAACAGTCCGGCATAGGCCTGTTTGGTGGCGGTGGCCAGGTCCATGCCGCGGGCCATAAAGGCCTTTGTCATTGAGGCCATCATGCTTTGCGCCGCCGGATTGTATGGGTTCACGTTGGAGCCCAGCGTGTTGATATGGATCTGGCTATGGCGCGCGGAAATGGTGGTGACGCTGGCAATTCCGATGCTGGCGCCGATATTGCGCATCAGGTTGAAAAGGCTGGTGGCGTTGCCCATCTGCTCTTTGGGTATCAGGCCGTTGGTGATGGTGGTGAGCGGCACAAAGAGCAGTCCCATGGAGGTGCCCTGCAGAAGCTGCGGCCAGAAAATGTCCCAGTAGCCTGCGTTCAGGTTCAGCCGGGAGAGCTGCCAGATGCTGAACGACGAGATAATCAGCCCGGCCGCCAGGAGTTTGCGCGCCTCGATTTTGCCCATGAGTATGCCGACGATCGGCATGAACAGGAACGATCCCAGGCCGCGTGGCAGCATGGCCATGCCGGCTTCCAGAGCGGAGTAGCCCATGAGCGTTTGCAGCCATAGTGGAAGCAAGACGGTGCTGCCGTAGAGCACGAAGCCAAGCACGGTCATGAGAAAGACGCCGGTGGAGTAAGTGCGGTTCTTGAATATCCTGAGCTGCACCACGGGATGTCCGGTGACAAGCTCGCGCACCACAAAGAACACGAACCCGATCACGCACAGGATCGCCAGAATGAGAATAAAGTGCGAGCCGAACCAGTCTTCTTCCTGGCCTTTGTCGAGCATGATCTGAAGCGCGCCGATGCCGAGCGCAAGATAGCCGATGCCCCAGTAATCCACTCCGCCTTCGCCGCGCTTGATGTACGGCGGGTCATGGATGAAAAGCAAGGCCATGATGACCGCGGCGATCCCAATTGGAATGTTGATGTAAAAAAGCCAGCGCCAGCTATAACTGTCGGTGATCCAGCCGCCCAGCACCGGGCCAAGCATGGGCGCCACCACGATGCCCAGCGCCCAGAACGCCATGGCTTTGGCGCGCTTCTCCGGCGGAAAGGCCTCCATCAAGATCGCCTGGGAGAGTGGTTGCAGGCCGCCGCCGGTGGCGCCTTGAAACACGCGGAAGACGATCAGCAACGGCAGGTTGGGCGCGATCCCGCAAAGGAATGAAAAGATGGTAAACCCGCCAACCGATGCCAGCAAAACGTTGCGCCGGCCAAAATAGTTACCCAGCCATCCTGTGAGCGGCAACACAATGGCGTTGGCCACCAGATAGGAAGTCAGCACCCAGGTGGCTTCTTCCGGAGTCACGGAAAGACTGCCCGCGATATGCTGCAAGGACACGTTCACCACGGTGGTATCGAGAACTTCCATAAAAGTTCCCAACATCACCGAGATGGCAATGATCCACGGATTGATCGCTGGCTTTTCCGTCATGACGTCTCGCGGCTGTTGGTGATTCCGGAACGGATGGCGCTCCGGTTCGCGGCTCCCTACTTCGTAAACACCGTCGGCTCCACTGACATGCCGGGACGCAGTTCATGATTCGGGTCCTGCCCTTTATCCAGGCGGATTCTTACCGGGATGCGCTGCACTACTTTTACGTAATTGCCGGAGGCGTTCTCCGGCGGCAGCAGGCTAAACCGGGCGCCGGTTGCTCCACCGATTGACTCAACGCTGCCCTTATATTCCCGTCCGTAGGCATCAACCTTGATGGTGGCTTTCTGGCCTACCTTCATGTCGCGAAGCTGGGTTTCTTTGAAGTTCGCCGTGGCCCAGATGTCATCCAGGTTCACGATTGAAAACAATGGCTGGCCCTGCTGAATCACCTGCCCTGCTTCCACGCTGCGCTTGCTGATGATGCCGGTCACAGGCGCATAGATCTTTGTGTATTTGAGATTGAGCTCAGCCTGCGCCAGCGCGGAGATCGCTCGCTGTACTTCTGCGCTGGCAGCGCCCGCCCGTGCGCGCGTCACTTTCAGCTGTTCCGGCACCGTGTGCGCTGCTTCCGCTTCTGCCTGCGCCTGGGCCGCCCGGCTTTCCGCCGCCGCAATTCCGGCATTCGCAACATCCACGTTTGCCTTTGCCGACTGGTATGCCGCAACCGTGGCGTCATATTGCTGGTGGGAAATCTCGTCTTTGGCGATCAGCAGTTCCATGCGCTTTAAATCCGCGCCCACCTTGGCGAAGCTGGCCTGCGCATCCTGGAGCTTGGCTTTGGCCGATTCCACATCACGCTGCGCCGCCTTCACCCCGGCGTCAGCCGCGCTCGATTGACTCGAACTCGTTGCCTGCGTCAGCGGAATGCCTACGTTCGCCGCCGTCGATCCGGCCTGCGCGTTGGCCAGATCGGCCCGCGCGCGGTCCACCGCCACTTCATAGTCGCGGGGGTCCATCTCCGCCAGCAGCGCTCCGGCTTCCACTACATCATTGTCGTCATGCAGCACTCGCAACACGGTGCCGGACACGCGTGCGGCGATGGGGTTGATGTGTCCGTCAATCTGCGCGTCATCGGTGGATTCACGAACGGAGTAATAGTGCCATACAAAAAATCCAGCCACTGCCAGCACCAACACCACCCCGAGAATGACCCATTTTGCGTTGGGATGCTCGCGGAAAAAGCCCATGGGACGCCGTTCCGCGGTGCCGCGACGGTCGGCCACCGAGCGCCGCTCCTCTGTGCTTACCGGCGCTTTCACGTCGTCTTCTTCTTCATACTTCGGTGATATCTTGACCGGATCAGCCACCTTATTTTCCTCCCAAGAAAGTTCGCGTTCGCTGCTCAGCTTCGCCCAGCGCCCGCACCATGGAGAGCTTGGCCACATTGTTCAGGTAAAGCGCCTGTATCTTGTTCTCATTTGCCCCGGCTACCGCTTCCTGGGCCTGCACCACCTCAAGACTGCCGGAAACACCCGCGGCATAGCGGTCCTGTGCCTGCTTCAATTGTTCGGTGGCCAGATCAATCTGCTGTGTGGCCACCTGCACCTGGTCATCAGAGGTCTTTACGTCCAGCAACGCGGAGCGGAGTTCAAACTCGATCCGGCTGCGCAAATCATCGAGCGCCAGCTTGTTCTGGCGAAGCTGCGCTTCTGCCGTTTCTACATCCGCTTTCACCTTGCCGCCCTGGAAAATGGGAATGCGCACGCCCGCGGACAAACTGTACGTCGTCTCGGAACTGCCCGGCGAAGGCCCGATCACACCCAGCTGTCCATTCACTCCCACTGTTGGCAGCGCTTCGCCTTTTGCCGCTTTCACTGCCAGCTCCGCGGCCCGCTCGCGCGACTCCGCCGCCAGATATTCCGGCCGCTGCTGATAAGCGCGCGCCAGCGCCTGATCGAGGTCGGGCATCGGCAGCGGCGCGTACGGGACATTATCAGTCAGTTGAAACGCCTGCGACACAGGCATTCCGATGGTCCGGGCCAGCAACATTTTCTGCCTCTCATACTGGTTCTGCGCGGCGAGCACGCGTTGCTGCTGCGTCTGCATCTGTACCTGGGCTCGCAGGACATCGATGCCGGCGGCCACGCCGGCCTTCTTCAGGTCGCCGGTCTGGCGAAAGATGGTTTCCGCCGTCGTGAGCTGCGCTTTGGTCGTCTCCAACCGGCTCGCGCTCGCGACCGTCAATAAGTATTGGTTCCCTACCACCAGAACTACCAGCTCGCGCGCATCACGAACGCTGAACTGCGCCGCCTTCTCCGTTTGCGCCGCCGCGCGGACCTTATTAATGGCGTTGAAATCGAGCAGGGTCTCATTCATGCTGGCATGAGCATCAAACACGCCAAACGGCCCCACCACCGGCGACGTCAGTCCCGGAGGCAGCGGAATACCGAAAGCCGCCAGGTTGATCTGGTTGACTGTTTCGCTCGCGTTGCCGGAAATATTGGGCAACAGAGAACTCAGTTGCCGCCGTATCTGTGCCCTGGCCAGGTCAGTCTGCTGTTGCGAAAGCAGCAGCCCAAGATTGTGCTTCAGCCCGCGATCCATGGCATCCAGCAACGACAATTGAATGACGCCCGGAACCAGCTTGTCCACCTTGCCGCTGCCATTGAATGAATCCAGCCCCGGCGGCTCGGGAATATTCAGCGTCGGAGACTGTGGCTCTGGCGTGGCCGGCCCGGAGGTTGGCAGTTGTGCGCCTGCTGCCATCGCCGCCAAAAACAAAAACACGCTCAACTTGAACGCGTGCATCATCATTGCTGCCTTCTTTTGAATATTCACCTTCACTTTCGCGTAATTCCTTTTAGATGCGGATGCCGTGTTTTGCATTTTCATCGTCTTCCGGTCCGGCGAGTTTAGATTCAATGGAATCGGATTTGGACGCGAGAATTCCGTCCGCGAATTAATTAACTGGTTAGTTAGATTATCAGGACGCGCCGGAGGATGCAAATAAACCTTAGTTCATTGCCCGCTCGGGCCTGCAAATAAAAAAGGCGCTGAATCTTCTCAGCGCCTCTCCCTGCTTTAGCTTGCCTTACTGCGGACACGGCAACGCGGAATGCGGCAGCGCGGTTTCATCCGGGAAGCTGAACGCGCCATCGATTGCGTTGGAAGTCGCTCCCATCTCAAACCACTGCAGCAACGGAATGATCTGGGGGTGATAGGTAAAGGAAAAGTGCGGTTCCTTCACGGTGATCGGATTGACCGCGTTGGGCAGGACCTCAATCGGATCGCCTTCCTCCAGATTGCCCTGGCAAACTTTGGCCGTGGGTGGCTCGCCCGGGAACTGCCAGGACGGCGTCACGTTGTCAATGAACGGATCGGCAAAGGCCTCCGCCGTTTCATGCGAGAGCGCGGTCACATCCTGGAAACCGCCGCCAAAAATTCCCGGCGAGATCCAGCTTGCGTATTGTGTAATCCAGCGCGGCTGCGGCGTGGCGGAAGGATCCAGGAAAAAAGTGTGGAAACCCAGCACGCAGCAACCACCAGGCGTGTTCGGGTTGTTCACGTTCAATGAGAACAGGTAGGTGTTGGGGAACAATGTCATGTTCAGCGATTTGGTGGTGAAATTCCCCAGGTTGATCTGGTTCACGACTTCGTTATCAAAGAAGAAGTTGAACAGCAGGTTCAGCATCAGCACAAAGGTGCTGCCATCAGCGGCCGTTCCGATGAAATAAGAGCGCGCCTGGATGATGGTGCCGTTCGATAGCTGCACGTTGACAAAGCGCGGCACGGTGATGGACACCTTGTTGACTACGTGAGGAACCAGTACCGTGTGCCAGTCCTTGTCCATGCGATTGAAAAACTGCGCGCGGTGAATGGCGTCGCCGTATTGAATGTTCCTGCCAGACCGGTAATCCAGTGGTTCGAAGTTGGGAGACTCGAGTGTTGCCTGCTCGAAGGGCGCAAATGGCACCGTCGTCAGCACGCTTCCGTCGGCATTGAGAAGGGTGAGCGAGATTTCATCGATCTGCGCCGGAATCACCGTGGTATCGCCGGCCAGAGGATGATTTCCAATCATGGAGAAACGGAACAGCTTGCCGGTGCTCGGACCAGCTCCGGCGGCAAACGCGCCGTCGAAGGTCGCAATCGTATCCAGCCCGTCGATCGTTCCGCCAAGTGGCGTATGCCGGACTTCTCCGTTAACGAGACTGTCGTCGTTTCCTGCCTGGGCCGCGGGCGTATTCGTCCGCGCACTGCCCTGTCCACCACCTGCACCTACCACGGCGCCGGTAACGGCATCAAAAACTGTGCTTGAACTGATTGTGAGTTGACCTGGTTGTGTCTGTCTGACGTCGACCGGAAGTACCGGGCCGACAAAGCCGGCTTGACCGTTTGAAATCGCGGCAGCGGCTTCTGGGTCGGCGGCCGCTCCTTGTCCGTAGCCGCTGATGGTCAAACCAAAAACGACAAGTAAAGCAAACATCAAGGTAAATCGAGGCGAGGGTTTCATTCGAGGCTCCTAACAAAGTCAGAGTTGCTGGGCGATGAAACGATACGCTACTCTGGCCAGCTCTGCAATGGGAAGAGCCGCAAAAAACCCACTTTAACGCGCATTTAACAGGGACAAGACGCATTCCGCGAGATCTTGTGCAAACTGGTGGTGTGGGATGAAACGTATTGCGGCTTTTCGCACGCGCGTTGCAGAACACAAGCAAACCGCTACCCGGATGGCACGAAAAAGCGGCACCGGAGATTCCGGCGCCGCTTCAAGAACATCTTCCGCAACTTACTGTCGCTTCTAATGGCAAAGCGTTGCAGGTGCAGTCAGTGCTGTCAGATCAGGGTAGCTATAAGCACCGTGAAGAGCATCTGACGGCACGGTTTGTGCAAACCATTGCAATAAAGCCTCGGTTTGCGGATGGTAAGTGGTGGGCACGCCTGCAACTTTCAGGGTTACTGGGAAGGTCGCATTCGCCAATACCTCTACCGGATCGCCGGTTTCCAGGTTGCCCTGGCAAACGCCCGGCTCGCCCGGAAACTGCCAGCGCGGAGTGACGTTGTTGACGAAAGGATCGTTGAAGGTTTCGGCGATTTCATGGCTGATTGCGGTCACGTCGTTGAACCCGCCGCCGAACACGCCCGGAGAAATGTAGCTGGCATAGTCGGTGATCCAGCGGTGCTCCGGCACCGCGCCGTCAGTGAAATACGTGTGGAACCCAAGCACGCAGCAGCTTCCACGCTGTTTCGGGTTGTTGGGATTGAACGAGAACAGGAACGTGTTCGGGAACAACGGAAGGTTGAAGGCGTCCGTTGTCACATTGCCGGCATCAATCTCGTTGTTCATGATGATGCCCAACTGCTGGTTGAAAAATAGGTTAAACATCAGCACAAAGCGGTTGCCATCGGCGGCAATGCCGGAAACATAATTAATTGCCTGAACGACCTGTCCACGGAAGCGAACATTCACGAATTTTGGCACCGTGATCGTGATGCTGTCGACTACTTGCGGGGCCAGTTCGGTGTGCCAGTTCGGGTCCATTGAGCTGGCAAACTCAGCGCGCTGAACGGCATCTGAAAACTGCGTGGATTCGGCAGGGATGCCCGAGGTGGCATCATGCTCGTACTTGAATCTCTGAAAGTTGGGAGAGTTCAGCGTGGGCACCACGAATCGAGTTGCATCCACGGTATCGAAAAGTGTCCCATCCGCGTTCAGCAACCGCAAGGACACAGCCACAATCTTGGTTGGAATCGTGGTGATGTGGCCAAGAGATGGATCATTGCCAACCATCGTGTAAGGGAATGTAACGCCGTTGACGGTGAATGACCGGCTGAAGTTCTGCACTGAAATTACGTTGGCTAGCCCGCCTGGATTGCCCGCGATGCTGGAAGGACCATTGCTGGAATCGTCAGCCACCAGGTCGGTGGGGACACTGTTGATCAGCTGCGGAGCCAGCGGCGCAACCACGCCGGTGGATCCGTCCGGGTTAGGACCGACCTGGGCCTGGGCCGCGTCGGTTAAGTTTTGGGCGAAAGAGCTTCCTACCATGCCAAGGGCGAGCAACAAGCCCAGGCAAACAGATTTCCTTACCATAATGTCTTTAACTCCTGAACGAGGGATGGGAGAAACAGGCGTTTCGACAGCTATTCACGCACTGAACACTGCTAGCGCAAGCATTCACGAGAGCAGCGAGAGTAGTACAACAATACCGATCAGCAGGTGTTCTGTAAACAGGTAAATGTGCAATTTGGTGCGATGTTTGCTGGGTTTTTTGTAAAGTTTTGCAACGCTGTCGTGCGTAACCCCGTCTCCTTGCACCCTGCTGCGTCCGAAAACCAGAGCTCCTCCCCGTCAACTGAATCGCTATTCAGAATAGGTTCTTGCAGATTCTAAAATGGGTTATGACTTTCTTCCTGGAATGCATCTAATGGGCAGAATGCCGGATGATCCAGCTCCTTCCCCCGCCCATGGCCTTAGTTCCAGATGGCCCGAATCGCTGCGCGCTCTGCGCCACCGCAACTACCAACTTTTTTTCGGCGGCCAGCTTATTTCCCTGGTCGGCACCTGGATGGACCAGATCGCCGAATCCTGGCTGGTCTATCGCCTGACCGGGTCCGCATTATTGCTGGGGACGGTGGCCTTTTGCTCCCAGATTCCCGTCTTTCTTCTGGCGCCGATCGGCGGCGCGCTGGCTGACCGCTATGACCGCCGGAAGATCCTGGTGTTTACGCAGTCCAGCATGATGGCGCTCACCTTCGTCCTGGCCTGGCTCACGCTCTCCCACCGCGTCCAGATTTGGCACGTGATGGTCCTGGCCGCGCTCACCGGCGTGGTGAACGCCCTGGATCTCCCTGCCCGTCAGGCATTCGTGGTGGACATGGTTTCGCGCGCCGACCTGGTAAACGCCATCGCGCTCAACTCCTCAATGTTCAATGGCGCACGCGTGATCGGGCCGGCCCTGGCTGGGATTGTTGTGGCTGCTATCGGCGAAGGCTGGTGCTTCTTTGCCAATGGCGTGAGCTTCATCGCCGTTATCACCGGGCTGCTTCTGATGACGATCGATCGCCCGCGCCTGGCCATCGAAGGCTCGCCGCTGGAAAACATCATCGAAGGGTTCCGCTTTGTTGCCTCATCTGGGCCGGTGCGGGCCTTGATGTTTCTGCTCGGCTTGGTCAGCTTCACAGCCATGCCCTACGCGGTGCTGATGCCCGTCTTTGCCGACCAGATTCTGCATGGTGGCCCCAAGGCTCTGGGCTTGCTGATGGGTTGTTCCGGCATTGGCGCGCTGGGTGGCGCCGTCACCCTGGCCATGAGAAAGACCGTTCATGGCCTCGGTAGCTGGGTTGCCGTCTCCTGCGCCTGCTTCGGGATGGCGTTGCTGGTGTTTTCTTTCTCGCGGACGCTCTGGCTCTCCGCGGTGCTGCTGATTCCTGCTGGTTTCAGCGTCATGATCCAGATGGCTTCCTCCAACACGCTCATCCAGAGCATGGTTCCTGACCGCCTGCGTGGCCGCGTGATGTCGGTCTATGCCATGACCTTCATGGGCATGGCTCCCCTCGGGGCTTTGCTGGCCGGCAGCGTCGCCCACAAGCTGGGCGCGCCGTGGACGGTCGCCATCGGTGGGATGGTGGCGTCTGTGGGAGCTTTGGTGTTCTGGCTGAAGTTACCGGCTTTGCGCCCCGCCGCTCGCGAATTGATCGTCGCCCAGCAGATCGCCGGCGGCGCGCCGGCGCAGGAGATGACGGGACGTGTGTTTACCAAAGCCGGTGATTAGCGAGACATCATCCAGAAGCGCTCATCTTCTTCAGCAACGCGATCTGCCCTGAGTGATACACAGCGTGCTGCGTAGCGCTTTGAAACAGTCGATAGAAGTTGTAAGTCCGCCCCGGGACCGTTTCTTCCAGCCGCTCATCGCCGAAGGTCTTGATCGTCTCCACCAGCTTCAGGTGTTCATCGAAAAATGTGCTGACCGCCTGCTTCCATGCCTGTTCATCTGTTCCCTTCACCGGCGGCCAATCCAACTCTTTGGGCATGGTCGCCCAGGCC
>DASTPO010000196.1:0-3441 GCA_035762225.1 Candidatus Angelobacter sp. | reverse complement strand
ACAACACTTGCGCGGGCGGCGGGGCCGCGGGGCGTGGAGCAGGCGCAGCGGCCTGTTGCTGGACCTGTTGCTGGGCTTGCTGCGGCATTTGCGCCGTACGCGGCGGAGCGGCGACCGGCTGCGGCGCGCGTCCTGCCTGTCCTGCGCCGTGCTGCTGGATAAAGCTTTCAATATCGTGCTTGCTGATGCGGCCGCCCAGGCCGGTGCCGGGCACATTGCCCAGATCGACGTTGTTCTCACGGGCAATGCGGCGCACCAGAGGTGACGAGCGCAGGCGCTCTCCTTCCTGGACGTGCTGTGCGGCAGGGAAGCTGACTACCTGTTCACGCTGCTGTGGCTGTTGCTGCTGTTGCGGAGGAGCAGCTTTGGTAGCGGCAGGTTGCGGCGCTGGTTTGGCCGGCTGTGCGGCAGCAGCGGGTGCGGACGCTCCGGCCCCGCCGATGACCGCCACTACGCTGTTTACCTGCACGGTCGCGCCTGCTTCGACCTTGATTTCACGCAGGACACCGGAAGCGGGCGCGGGGATCTCCGCGTCCACTTTGTCAGTGGAGATTTCAAACAGGGGCTCGTCGCGCTGGACCTTGTCGCCGACTTTCTTCAGCCACTTGGTGATGGTGCCTTCAAAGATCGATTCGCCCATCTGGGGCATGACAACATCAGTAGCGGCGCCGCCATTGGCGCCAGCCGGCGCCGAGCTGCGCTCTTCCTGCTTTTCCTGCTGGACGGGAGCGGACTTTTCCGTGGCCGGCGGCTGCTGGGCCGCGGGTGCGCCATCGGCCTGGGGAGCGGCTTTGCCCGGGGCCTGCGCCGGTGGTGGCGCTGCCTGGGCCTTGGCGGCCGCTGCGCCTTCCGCGTCAATGACGCCGACGACGGTGTTGACCTGGACGGTCGCGCCTTCCTTGACCTTGATCTCCTTGAGCACTCCGGCGGCGGGCGCGGGGATCTCCGCGTCCACTTTGTCCGTGGAGATTTCAAACAGCGGTTCGTCGCGCTGGACTTTATCGCCGGGCTTCTTCAGCCACTTGGTGATGGTGCCTTCAAAGATCGATTCGCCCATCTGGGGCATGAGTACGTCAGTTGCCATGAGGTCCTTCCACAGGTGTGTATCAGCTGGTTAACTCAACACTTGATTATAAATCAGGAGATCGGCGGTTGCTTCGGCCAGTAGAATTCATGCCCGGGAGGTGCGAATACGCCTATGAACCTGTTCGGCAAAATCTGGAGGAATACGGACCAAATCACAAAATGGTTGCAAATCCTGGCGCTCGGAATCGCGGCATATTGGGCATACACTAAATTTCAGCTGGGTGAAGCTCCGTCACTGAAACCGAACGCCTGGGTAACCAGTAATTTGAGTTCAGAAGACGCCCCTTTTGCAGGGGGCTGTTATGCGGAGTTTCGAGTGTCAGTTCAAAATGTCGGGAAAGTGGAGTTTGACGTTAAGAGAGTCCGTATTCGGGCGTGGCGGGTTGACGGTCCACGAACGGTGTCTGATTCACTAAAAGACGGTTACTTTGATATTGACAACGTGCAGGCGGGAACACCAGAATTCGATCGCACTTTCGATTCGGGTAACCTCACAAAACACTACCTTCCGGACAATGAGTCGACTCAGACTTATACATGGATTGTCCACAGAACAAGCGCGGCTATTTATCTATTCAGGGCCGACGTGGGAGACGAAAACAGTTTCTTCCCAGACTATGGTCGTGCCTGGAGGGACGACGTCTGTGTTAAGGCTGTCAGCGCCCGGTGACCCACTCATACTGCTCTTTGTTCAATGGCACCACGGAGAGGCGTCCCTGACGGACCAGGGGTGAATCGTCGAAGAGCTCGCTGGTCTTGATTTCGGCCAGGGTGACCGGATGCGAGATCAGCTTGCCGGCTTTGATCCGGACTTTGGGAACTTTGGGATCGGTGGCATCGACCGATTCCACCGCGGCGGTACCCACCACGCGCTTTTCGTCGCCGGTGTGATAGATGACCAGCTTGTCGCCCTTTGCCATGCCGCGCAGGTTTTTCACCGCGACGGGATTGGTTACGCCGTCCCAGATGGTGCTGCCTTCTTTTTGCAGTTCAGCAAAGCCGTAAACGGTGGGTTCGGTTTTGAGCAGGTAGAACATAGGACAGCTATTATTTCACCAAGAAGACGCCGAGAAAAGCTCCGCGGCGAGAATGGATTGCGCCAGGCGCGCTGCCGGTGAAAATTTGCGGATCGAAGCCGGTTATCACCGATAATCTTTTTCTGTGGAACGATCTGACAGCGGCGCGAGACTCATTATTGTTTGCGGCCTGCCGGGCTCGGGAAAAACGACTCTGGCCAGGGCGCTCGAAGGCAGGCTGCGTGCAGTCCGCTTTGCTCCGGACGAATGGATGCATGCTCTCGCAATCAACATCTATGACGAGGAGAGCCGCGCAAAGATTGAAGCGCTGCAGTGGAAGATCGGCCAGGAGCTTCTGGCCCTGGGATTCACGGTGATCATTGAATGGGGCACGTGGGGAAGGTCAGAACGCGATGCCTTGCGGCTGAGAGCGCGTGCCCTGGGCGCAGCGGTTGAGTTGCACTATCTTTCCGCCTCCGTGGACGTTCTCTACGAGAGGATTCAGCGCCGGGGCATGGAAGACCCGCCGATAGAACGAGAGGCGATGTTGCAATGGGCTGATTCATTTCAGGCGCCCACACCGGAAGAGCTGGCCCTCTTCGACGAGCCGCTCATTACGGATCTGCCGCCGGGTGGAAAATAAAGCCGGGCTGTTTTTCATTCTGTGCTGAACAGCAAAGCGGGGGCCGAACCGTCTATAATCGCGGTCGCCATGACACTGAAACGTTTTTTCACGCTGCCCCTGTTTGCACTGGCTCTGTTTGTCGCGGTCGTCTCTCCGTTGCAAGCCCAGACCGCGCAGGCCCAGCGCACGCCGCCCAAATATCCCAACTATCCCAGCGAGACGCCGGATGAGGTAAAGCCGGCGACGGCGAGCTTTGATTACGATCGCAGGGAAGTGATGGTCCCGATGCGCGACGGCGTCAAGCTGCATACGGTGATTCTGGTGCCGCGGAGCGCGACCAAAGAGAAACATGCGCCCATCCTGCTGACGCGCACGCCCTACAGCGCCGACGAACTCACCACGCATATTCACAGCGCGCACCTGGGGCCGTCGCTCTGGGGCTATGACAACGCGACCGAGGTGATTGTGGAGGGCGGGTACATCCGTGTGGTGCAGGACGTGCGCGGTAAATACGAGTCCGAGGGCGATTACGTGATGAACCGTCCGCTGCATGGGCCTCTGAATCCCACGCCTGTGGACCATTCCACTGACACGTATGACACGATCGACTGGCTGGTGAAGAACGTCCCGGAATGCAACGGCAGGGTGGGCATTCTGGGCATTTCCTACGACGGCTTTCTGCCGCTGATGGCGCTGGTGAACCCGCATCCGGCG